>CAIMOR010000535.1 GCA_903843125.1 uncultured Rhodospirillales bacterium | reverse complement strand
TCGTTCGGCGCGACAACCGCGCCATGCCGCCAGCCCTTGCCGTCACGCTGCTCGCCGCCGCCGCGCCGCTGTTCGCGCGTGGCTCCGAATCGCTCTGGGGCCTGGCGCCCTGCGAGCTGTGCCTGTGGCAGCGCTGGCCCTACTGGGTGGCGGCCGCGCTGGGGCTGCTCAGCTGCTTCTGGCCCAACCCGCGGGTGCGGCGGGCGCTGCTGGCGCTGGCCGGCGGGGCGGTGCTGGTCTCGGCCGGCATCGCCGTGCTGCATGTGGGGGTGGAGCAGGGCTGGTGGCCCTCCCCGTTGCCGGGCTGCCAGGCGCCGCGCGCCGCCGGAACCACGATGCAGGACATGCTGAGCGCCATGCCGCTGCGCCCGAACAAGCCCTGCGACGCACCGACCTACCTGATTCCCTTCCTGCCGCTTTCCATGGCCGCGATGAACCTCATCTATGCCCTGGCGCTGGGCAGCTTCGCCCTGAAGCGCGCGCTGCGGAAGGGCTGAGACCATGCCGACCACGACCCGCCTGCCCGGAGACCTGAGCCCGCGGGCGCGCCTGGCGCGCTTCCTGCGCGTCGACCACGCCGGCGAATACGGCGCCAAGCGCATCTACCAGGGCCAGCTGGCGGTGCTGGGCCGCGGCCCGCATGGCGAGACGCTGCGCCACATGCAGGCGCAGGAGCAGGCGCACCTGGACCACTTCTCCAAGCTGATCGGCGACCGCCAGGTGCGGCCGACCGCGCTGCTGCCGTTCTGGCATGTCGCCGGCTTCGCGCTCGGGGCCGCGACGGCGCTGCTCGGCCCGAAGGCGGCGATGGCCTGCACCGTGGCGGTGGAGGAGACCATCGACGAGCACTACCGCGACCAGCATGCCCAGCTGGGCGAGGAGGAGGGCCCGCTGCGCGAGACCATCGAAGGCTTCCGCCAGGAGGAGCTTGAGCATCGCGACATCGGGCTGGAGAATGGCGCGGAACAGGCGCCCGGCTATCGCCTGCTGACCGCCGCGATCCGCACCGGCTGCCGGCTGGCGATCAAGGCCAGCGAGAGGATCTGAGATGAACCTGCCCCCGTCCTTGCCATTGCCCATCGCTGCCCCGGGGCTGAAGGCCGAAATCCTCGACTGGCTGGACCGCTTTTCTGCCTGCGTGCGGGACGTGGACTACAGGTCGGCCTACCCGTTCTGGCACGACGACATCGTCATCTTCGGCACCTTCCAGGAGCTGGTGCGCAGCCGGCAGCGCTGGACCGACACGCAGTGGGACAATGTCTGGCCGCGCACGGCGGAGTTCCGCTTCGACCTGGCGAACACGGAAGTGCTGGCCAGCGCCGATGGCAGCATGGCCGTGGCCGTGACGCCCTGGACCAGCCAGGGCTGGCACCCCGATGGCACGCCGTTCGACCGCCCGGGCCGCGCCACCATCATGCTGGCGAAGCAGCCGGACGGGCGCTGGGTGGGGGTGCATTCGCACATGAGCCTGGGCCGCGGCGTGCCGCAGGACAGCCACGGCAAGCGGCCGGTCAAGGCGCGCTAGGCAGGCTGCCGCTTGGCAGCCGGCCGGCGCCGGGCGATGTTGCGGCCCCACCTCGAACGGTATCCCGCGCCATGAGGCTGCCTCTGCTCGCCGCGTTGCTGCTGCCGCTTGGCGCCTGCGTCGCGCCGCCGACGGAACTGGCCAACCTGCCCAGTGCGGACCTGCTGAACCGGCTGCCGGCGCAGGTCGGCCCGTTGCCGGCGGAAGGTCCCGCCAGGGCGCAGAACGAATCCGCCAGCCGGCGCTACCAGGTGCCGGGAGCCTTTGCCATCGTCACGCTCGGGCGGCCGAATTCCACGGTGATGGTGCCGGACGGCCCCGATGGCGCGGAAACCCGGGTGCTGCTGGAGCGCCTCACCAGCAACCTGGTGACCAATGTGCGGCCGGTGCCGCCCTTCGGCCCCTGGCGGCGGGAGGGTGACCTGCGGGTGCAGAACCAGGACGGCCCGCCGCTGCGCTGCACCGTGCTGCGCCGCCCGCGGGGCGATGGCGCGCAGGTGCAGTACAACTGCATCACCGGGCTCTACGCGCGCTACCTGAGCCTGGGGGTCACGGTGAACCACGACGCCATGAGCGCCCAGGCGGCGCAGACCCTGGCGGCCAACATCGCCGGCAACATGGCGCGGATGCTGGCCACCGGGAATGGCCTGGTGGTGCCCGGCGTGGCCACCGCGGCGGCGCGGCCGGCGGAGCCAAAGGCCCCGGCGCCGGCAGCCACGGCCCCGGACGACGCAATGCCGGAGTAGCGGGTCAGCTCTCCAGTTCGCTGTCCCAGTACAGGTAGTCCCGCCAGCTGTGGTGCAGGTAGTTGGGCGGGAAGCTGCGGCCGTTGTCCTGCAGTTCCCAGCTGGTGGGCTGGCGCGGGGTCTGCCGCGGGATCATGCGGATTTCCTGCGGCAGGTGGTTGCCCTTGCGCAGGTTGCACGGCCCGCAGGCGGTGCAGACGTTGTCCCAGGTGGTGCGGCCGCCGCGGCTGCGCGGGATCACGTGGTCGAAGGTCAGGTCGTGCGTCGGGTAGTGCTCGCCGCAGTACTGGCATTCGAAGTGGTCGCGCAGGAACACGTTGAACCGGGTGAAGGCCGGGCGGCGGGCCGAGGGGATGTATTCCTTCAGCGCGATCACGCTGGGCAGCCGCATGGTCAGCGTCGGCGAATGCACCGCGCAGTCGTACTCCGAGAGCACCGAGACGCGGTCGAGGAAGACCGCCTTCACCGCGTCCTGCCAGGACCAGACGGAAAGCGGGAAATACGATAGGGGCCGGAAATCCGCGTTCAGCACCAGCGCCGGGAAACCCTGCCCTGTGAAGACTGCTCCGCCGTCTGGCAAGCGCCGCTCCTTCTGTGCGGTGCGCCACCTACAACTTGGGGCCGGTATCGACGAAAAAGCCCCAGATGCTGTGGCGCCGCCGTATGACGCCGCGGAACATGCCAGCCGGCACGGCGCGGCGCAACAGGGGCGCGCTTCGTTTCACCCCGCCGTCACGAAGCGGCCACGCCGAAGGCCCGGATCAGCAGGGCGATGCCCGCTGCCAGGCCGGCATCGTCGATGCCATGGCCCAGCCGGGGGGAGTAGACCGCCTGCACCGCCACGCCCTTGGCCCGCAGCGCCGATTCGGCCTCCCGGCTGCCGGAGACGGGTACCACCTCGTCGGCCAGGCCATGCGCCAGCAGCACCGGCGGCGCGCCGGCCAGGTCGTCGGGCAGCGGAAAGGCGATGCGGCCGGAGAAGACCAGCAGCGCCGCCGGGGCCGGCTGGCGGCGCAGCCCGCAGGCCAGCGTCATCATCGCCCCCTGGCTGAACCCCATGATGGCCAGGGCGGAGCCGGGCAGACCGAGTCGTGCCAGTTCGGCAGCGAGAAACGCGTTCAGCGGCGCCAGGGCGGCACCGACTCCAGCGACGATCACGGCCGGGGTGCGGTCCTGCACGCTGAACCACTGCCGCCCATAGGGCGCCAGGTCGCAGGGAAACGGGGCGTCCGGTGCTACGAAGGCCGCGTCGGGCAGTGCCTCGCCCCAGCCGGGGGCCAGGTCGATCAGGTCGTGGCCATCGGCGCCGAGCCCGTGCAGCAGCACCACCAGCTGCTTCGCCGGGCCACCGGAAGCCGGGCCCCAGCGAGGGCCATCCAACATTGCTGCCATCGGTGCTTGCTCCTGCCTGCGGTCCACCGCTACCCCGTGCGCCGTGCCGCCCGCAACCACCCGCTTCGCCCCCAGCCCGACCGGCCTGCTGCACCTCGGCCATGCCCATGCCGCCATTTTCGCGCAGCGCGCGGGCGGGCGCCTGCTGCTTCGCCTGGAGGATATCGACCGCAGCCGCTGCCGGCCGGACTACGCCGCGGCGGCGTTGCAGGACCTGGCCTGGCTCGGGCTCAGCTGGGAGCAGCCGGTGCGGGTGCAGAGCGCGCATTTTTCCGAGTATGCCGCGGTGCTGGCCGGGCTGCAGGCGCGCGGGCTGCTCTACCCCTGCTTCTGCACGCGGGCCGAGATTGCGGCTTCCGCCGGCGCGCCGCATCAACTCCCCTTGGGGCCGGACGGGGCGTTGTATCCCGGTACCTGCCGCGCGCTGACCCCGGCGCAGCGGGCCGAGCGGCAGGCGGCCGGGCTGCCCTACGCGCTGCGGCTGGACATGGCCGCGGCGCTGCGGGTCGTGCCGCAGCCGCTCTACTTCGACGAGGTCGGCGAGGGCCTGCTGCGCTGCGACCCCGCCGGCTTCGGCGACGTGGTGCTGGCGCGCAAGGACACGCCGGCCAGCTATCACCTCTGCGTCTGCCACGACGACGCGCTGCAGGGCGTGACCCTGGTGACCCGCGGCGTGGACCTGAAGCCGGCGACGCACCTGCACCGGCTGCTGCAGGCGCTGTGCGGCTGGCCGGCGCCGCGCTACCGGCATCACGGGCTGCTGCTGGGGCCGGACGGCAGGCGCCTGGCCAAGCGCGACCATGCGCCGACGCTGCGGGCGCTGCGGGACGCGGGGCGGACGCCGGCCGAGGTGCGGGCGCTGGCCGGCTTCCCCGACCCGGGAGATTGATGCCGGTGGCCCAGGCCGGCGACCGGCTGGCCGCCGTTCCGGTCCGCCGGCCCGGGTCGAAGGCTCGCGCCGCCAGCCTTCTTCAGCCGGCCAGGACCTTGCGGTAGGCACCCCGTGCCGCTTCGTAGCGCCCGGCCACCTTGGCCTGCACCGCCGCCGGCGCGCGGGACGGATGGCCGCAGTCGAACGGCGGCGCCGGGTCGTATTCGATGCCCAGCTGCACCGCCTGCGCCAGCTCGGTGCCGGCGATCTCGGCCAGCAGCGCCAGGCCGAAATCGATGCCCGAGGTGACGCCGCCGGCGGTGATGACGCGACCGTCGCGCACCACGCGCGCTGCCTCATGCGTGGCGCCGACCAGCGGCAGCAGGCCGGTATACGCCCAATGCGTCGTCGCGCGCTTGCCCTGCAGCAGCCCGGCGCGGCCGAGCACGAAGGCGCCGGTGCAGACCGAGGTGACGTAGCTGGCCCGTTCCGCCTGGCGGGCGACGAAGCCGATGATCTCGGCGTCCTGCATGGCGCCGACCACGCCGAAGCCGCCGGGGACGCAGATCAGGTCCAGTTGCGGCGCCTCGGCGAAGCTGGCGGTGGGGACCAGGCCCAGGCCGCAGTCGCTGGGCACCGGGTCCCGGGTCCTGGCCAGGATGTGCGTGGTGCTGCCGGGCAGGCGGTGCAGCACCTGCAACGGGCCGGTGAGGTCCAGCTGGGTCAGGTTGGGGAACAGGATGAAGCCGACGTTCATGGGGTGATCCCTTCGGGTTGGAAGCGGGCCCGGTAGTCGCTGGGCGTGGTGCCGAGCAGCCGGGCGAAGCTGCGGTCCATCCGGCGCAGGCTGCCGAAGCCCGCGGCGTCCGCCACCGCGGCGACCGGGGTGGGGGCTTCCAGCAGCAGGCGGCGGGCGGCGTCCAGGCGCACCTGCTCGACGAAATCGGCCGGGCTGGCGCCGAGGTGGCGGCGGAACAGGCGCGACAGGCTGCGGGGCGAAAGGCCGCCGGCCTCCGCCATGCGCTCGATCCGCCAATCCTCGGCGGGGGCGGCGCCGATGCGTTCGGCCAGGCGGGCCAGGCGGGGTTCGGCGCAGCCGCCGGCGGCGAGTTCGGCGGCGTACTGCCGCTGGCCGCCGGGGCGGATGCGGAAGATGACGTGGTGGCGGGCCAGCAGCAGCGTCAGGTCGCGGCCGTGGTCGGCCTCGATCATGGCCAGCGCCAGGTCCATGCCGGCGGTGACGCCGGCCGAGGTCCAGATGGGACCGTCGCGCAGCCAGATGCTCTCGCCATCCACCTGCACGGCGGGGCGGAAGCGGCGCAGGCGGTCGGCGGCGTTCCAGTGAGTGGCCGCGCGGCGGCCGTCCAGCAGGCCGGCGGCGGCGAGGAAGAAGGCGCCGGTGCAGACCGAGCCAAGCCGCGGCACGACGCCGGCCGCCGCGGTGAGGATGGCGGTGATGGCGCCGGCCCTGAGCGCCGGCTGCAGGCCGCGATGCCCGCCGGTGGCGAGCACGGTGCCGGTGGCGGCGAGCACGGCAGCCGTGACCTCGGCGTAGCCAAGCGCGGCGTGCAGCGGGAAGCCGGCGGAGCACGGCAGCGGGCCGGGTTCCGGCCCGACCAGAAGCACCTGGTACGCCGTTCGGCGCAGCGCCTCGTTGGCCGCGGAAAAGAGCTGGGCCGGGCCGACCATGTCGAGCGCCTGGCCATGCGGATAGCCGAGGATGAGGACGCGATGCGCTGCCATGGCGGCAGCATGACGCTGGGCGTGGCTGGCCTGAAGGCCAATCTTCGGTCATTTCCGGCCAGGCTGGGCGGCTCGCGCTTCCCGCCCTAGGCTGCGCCGATGTCACACACGGCCGAACGACCGCGCGTCGATCCGCGCGGCCTTGCCCTGCTGCTGTTCGCGGTGGTCGGCTGGGGAAGCAACTGGGCACCGCTGAAGCTGCTGCTGCGGGAATTGCCGCCACTGACCGCCCGCGCCTGGGCCGGGCTGGCTGCCGCCGCCATGCTGGCGCTGGTCATGCGCGCCCGCGGCGTGGACCTGCGGGTGCCGCGGGGATTGTGGCCGCGGCTGTGCCTCGCGGCGCTGCTGAACATCACCGCCTGGATGGGCCTGGTCAGCGTGGCGCTGCAATGGCTGGATGCCAGCGAAGGCATCGTGCTGGCCTATTCCATGCCGGTCTGGGCGGCGCTGATCGCCTGGCCGGTGCTGGGCGAGAAGCCGACGCTGTATCGCGTGCTGGCGCTGGCCTGCGGCGTGGGCGGCGTGGCGCTGGTGATGGCGGGCAACGGCTTCGACCTGGGCACCGGCAAGCTGCCGGGGGTGGCGCTGTGCCTGGTGGCCTCGGTCAGCTTCGCGCTGGGCACCGTGATC
>CAIMOR010000534.1 GCA_903843125.1 uncultured Rhodospirillales bacterium | reverse complement strand
GGGGCCGGGTGGCGCTGGCGGCGGGCATAGAGCGGCAGTAGCGCGTCAGCGCCCCGCCCGGGTTGGGGCCGCGCACCGGCCCGCGGAAGGGCGCTTGCCGCGCGCGTGGCGGCGCAGCCCGGTTCCGGCGGGGGCGTCGGAACCGGCGCCAGGCCCGCCGTGGCCGCCGAGGCGTGCCGGCTCAGCGCGCGTTGGCGCCGATCCAGTCCACCAGCATGCCGGCGATCTGCAGGCTGTTGTCGTCCTGCATCAGCATGTGGCTGTTGCCGTGGATGCCGCGCTCCGGCAGCACCAGTTGCTCCGCCTTGCCGCCGGCCGCCACCACCTTGGCGACGAAGGCGCGGCAGTTGACCAGGCGGGGCGCCCAGCGCGGCGCCTGCGGCACGTAGTCGCCCCAGACCACCAGCATCGGCGTGTGCAGGTAGGGCGTGACGTCGGCGGCGGCGTTGGGGCAGGCGCCGGGTTCCACCGCGATGACGGCGGCGATGCCGGCGGGGTTCTGCGCCACCGCCTGGAACGGGTAGATGCCCGACTGCGAATGGCTGATGAGCACGTTGCGGCCGAGCCGGCGCGACAACTCGCCGAGCGCGGGGACGGTGGGGTTGGGCGTCGGCTGGGCGTTCAGCCAGTCCGGCACCATCTGCTTCCAGAACTCCTCCTGCGCCGCCAGCGGGAAGCGCAGGCCGGGGTTGGTCTGCGGGTACTGGTCGCCGAAGCGGAAGATGGCCCAGGCGGCCTCTCGCCCGGCGGCGAAGACCGTGGGCAGCGCGGTGGCGGGCGCACGGCCGAGGCGGACGGCGTTGATGGCCTGGATGTCCCCGGCGGAGCGGCCGCGCCAGGTCTGGTCCACCACGTAGGTGGCGAAGCCGCGTCGCACGAAGTACTCGTCCCAGCCCATGCGGCCGTCGGGCGTGGTTTCCCAGGTCTTGCCGGTCAGGCAGCAGCCGTGGATCAGCGTGACGTTGAGGGGCGAGGCGTTGGGCGGCGTCATCTGGCGGACGTACATCTGGTCCACCGCGACGGTGCCGCTGGGGGCGTAGGCCGGCAGGGTGGAGAGCGTGTCGCTGTGCACCGCGCGGCCGCCGATGAAGAAGCTGCCCTGGCTTTGCAGGGTCAGCGGGCCGGCCATGGGGTCGCCCGCGGGCGCAGCGGCGCAGGCGGCGAGCAGCAAGGCGCAGGCGAGCGCGAGCAGGCGGGGCATGGGGTTCCTCCCGGAGGTGCCGGGGGTTCAGTCCACCGGCTTCAATCGACTCTGGCGCCGGCAGCCTGGACCAGCGCCGGCCAGCGGGCAACATCGGCGGCCAGCAGCCGGGCCAGGGTCTCCGGCGGGCCGCCCACCGGGGCGAAGGCCTGGCTGGCGAGCCAGGCGGCGACCTCCGGCAGGGCCAGCACCTGGTTCAGCCCCTGGTTCAGCCGGGCGATGACGGGCGCCGGGGTGCCGGCCGGGGCCAGCCAGCCCTGCCAGGAAACCACGTCGAAGCCGGCGACGCCCTGTTCGGCGAAGCTGGGCGTGGCCGGCAGCGCGGCGACGCGGCCGGCGGTGGAGACGCCGATGGCGTGCAGGCGGCCGGCGCGCAGGTGCTCCACCACGGCGGCCAGGGTCAGCATGACGCCGTCCAGGTGGCCGGCCAGCAGGTCGGTCGTGGCCGGGCCGCCGCCGCGATAGGGCACGTGGGTCCAGGCGATGCCGGTGCGGGCCTTCAGCATCTCGCCGGTCAGGTGGCCGATGCTGCCATTGCCGGGGCTGCCGATGGTCAGCGGGCGGGTCTGCGCCAGGGCGGTGAACTCGGCCAGGGTGCGGGCGGGCAGGTCCGGCTTCACCGCCAGTACCTGGGCGGCGCTGACGCTGTGGATGATGGGCGCGAAGTCGCGCAGCGGGTGGTAGGGGACGTGGCGGAAAACGGCGGGGTTGATCGCCAGGCTGTCCCAGCCGGCCAGCAGGGTGTGGCCATCCGGCGTGGCGCGGGCGGCGGCCTCGAACGCCAGGTTGCCGCCGGCGGCGCCGTTGTCCTCCACCGCGAAGCCCTGGCCGACCAGGGGCGTGAGGTGGCGGGCGAAGAGGCGCGCCAGGGCATCCACGCTGCCGCCGGGGGCGACCGGGACCAGCAGGCGGATCGGGCGGTTGGGCCAGGGCGCCTGGGCGCGCGCCAGGGCGGGGGCGGCGAGCAGGCTGGCGAGCAGGGGGCGGCGGGAATGCTGCATGCGCGAAACGTAACGGGGCTGGTTGGCGGCCGCCAGTGAAACAGCTGTGGCGCCCCGCTGCCGGTCGATGACGATCGGGGCGCCCTGCCCTCAGCCCATCGGCGGGGCGGCGCCCTTCACCTGGGTGCGGTGCATCACCCGGCGGCTTTCCGCCGGGAAGGGGTCGCGGCGGTGCATGGTGCAGCGGTTGTCCCACAGCACCAGGTCGCCGATGCGCCAGTTGTTGCCCCAGCTGATTTCAGGGGCCTCGGCATGCGCCCAGATCTCGTCCAGCAGCGCCTCGCTCTCGGCCAGGTCCATGCCCTCGATCCAGGCCATGCGGCGGCGGCCGAGGTAGAGGCCCTGGCGGCCGGTCTCGGGGTGGCGGACCACCATGGGGTGCAGGGTGCCGGGGGCCTCGCGCGGGTCGTCGGTCGGCGTGACGCCGGCGCGGACGTAGCCGCCGCTGTTGTAGGTGCCGTCGTGCTTCACCCGCAGGCCCTGGGCGCGCGCCTTCAGGGCGGACGGCAGGCGGTCGTAGGCCGCGTACATGCTGCTGAAGTAGGTCATGCCGCCGGAGGGTGGGATTTCCAGCGCGTAGAGCATGGAGGCCTTGGGCGGCTTGGGCAGGTAGGACATGTCGGTGTGCCACACCGCCTCCCCGGCGCCGAGGCTGCCGATGGGTTCGCCATCGGCGCCCACCACGTTGGAGACGACGTAGAGCTCCGGGATGCCGTCGACGAAGCGGCGGCCGGTCTCCTGGATCGGCGCCAGGTCGAGGTCGCCGAAGTGGCGGCTGAAGGCGATGAGCGCTTCCGGCGAGAGCTGCTGGCCGCGGAACAGCAGCACCGAATGGTCCAGCCAGGCCTGGTGGATGGCGTCGAACTGCGCGGGGGTGACCGCGCGGAGGTCGACGTCCTGGACTTCGGCGCCCAGCGCGGCACCGGTGGGGATGACTTGCATGGCGCGGCTCCCTGGTTTCGTTCGGCGAGTGTAGCCGGATCAGGCGGCGGCGGCCAGCAGTCCAACCTCGGCCAGCACGGCCTCGCGTTCCGCCGCGGTGCCGCCGGCGCCGGTGTAGTAGGCGGCGACGACGATGGGCGGGCGCCCGGGCGGCCAGAGGATGGCGACGTCGTTGGTGGTGTTGCGGTTGCCGCTGCCGGTCTTGTCGCCCACGCGCCAGTCGGGCGGCAACCCGGCGCGCAGCCGCTTGTCGCCGGTGCGGTTGGCCACCAGCCAGGCCTGCAGCTGCGCGCGGGAGGCGGCCGAGAGCGCGTTGCCCAGCACCAGCCGCTGCAGCAGGCCGAGCATGGCCAGTGGCGTGGTCGTGTCGCGCGGGTCGCCGGGCGTGGCCTCGTTCAGGGCGGTCTCGCGGCGGTCCAGCCTTGTCGTGGGGTCGCCTTGGTGGCGGGCGAAGGCGGTCAGGCCGGGCGGGCCGCCGAAGCTGTCCAGCAGCAGGTTCCCCGCGGTGTTGTCGCTGAGGGTGATGGCGGCTTCGCAGAGCTCGGCCAGGGTGAGGCCGGCGCCGCCGGCATGCGGCGCGGTGGCGGGGGAATAGGGCACCAGCGCCTCCGGCCCGTAGGCGATGCGGCGGGCCAGGCTGTCGCTGCCCTGATCGACGCGGGCCAGCACCAGCGCGGCGGCGAGCCATTTGAAGGTGCTGGTGAGGGGGAAGCGCTCGGCGCCGCGGTATTGCAGCGCGCGGCGGCCGTGGATGGCGACGC
>CAIMOR010000533.1 GCA_903843125.1 uncultured Rhodospirillales bacterium | reverse complement strand
GACCCCGGCGGCCGCGGCACCGGCCGCGCCGGCCGGTCGCCAGGCTCCCGCCCAGGGCCAGCGCCCGGCCCGCTGAGGACCGAGCGATGGCGGCGGACCCGCGCTTCTTTCCCTGCGCCGGGCCGCAGACCCTGGCCACCATCGCCGCGGTCGCCGGCGGCCGGCTTGTCGGCGAGCCGACGCACCGGCTGGCCGGCGTTGCCTCGCTGCAGGCGGCGGGGCCGGACGATGTCAGCTTCATCGACCACCGCCGCAACCTGCCCCTGTTGAAGGCGAGCAAGGCCGGCGCGGTGGTGCTGCCGGAGGAACTGCTGGGCGAACTGCCCGACGGCACCGCGGCCGTCGTCGTCGGCTCGGCCTATCTCGGCTTCACCCGCGTGGCGCAGCTGTTCCACCCGGCGCCGGCGCCGGTGCCGGGGATCCATGCCACCGCCGTTGTCGCGCCGGACGCGGAGATCGGCGCGGGCAGCGAGATCGGTCCCTATGCGGTGGTCGGCGCCGCGGCCAGGCTCGGCGCCGGCTGCATCATCGGCCCGCATGCCGTGATCGGCCCCGGGGTCGAGCTCGGCGCGAGCTGCCGGCTGCATCCGCACGTCACCGTCAGCCACGCCATCCTCGGCGCCGGCGTCGTGCTGCACCCCGGCGTCCGCGTCGGCCAGGAGGGTTTCGGCCTGGTGGTCGGCACTGATGGCAGCTTCGAGACCATGCCCCAGCTCGGCAAGGTCGTCATCGGCGACGGGGTGGAGGTCGGCGCCAATTCCTGCATCGACCGCGGCAGCCAGACCGATACCGTGATCGGCCCCGGCACGCGGATCGATAACCTGGTGCAGATCGGCCATAACGCCCAGCTCGGGCGCGGCTGCGTCATCATCGCCATGGCCGGCATCTCCGGCTCGGCGGTGCTGGGCGACCATGTGACCGTGGCGGCGCAGGCCGGCATCGCCGGGCATCTCAAGCTCGGCAGCAAGGCGCGCATCGGCGCGCAGGCCGGGGTGATGCAGGACGTGCCGCCGGGCACCGATGTGGTCGGCAGCCCGGCCCTGCCGGTGAAGCAATTCTTCCGGGCGCAATCATTGTTGCGCCGGATGGCGCAGGCGTCCGGCCAGAACAAGACAGGCGAAAAGACATGAACGCGACGGAAGGCACGCCAGCGCCGGCGACCACCCTGGAATCCTGGGACATCGCCCGCATCATGCAGGCCATCCCGCACCGCTATCCCTTCCTGCTGGTGGACCGCATGGTGGACGTGCTGCTGGGCGAAAGCGCCATCGGCATCAAGAACGTCACGATGAACGAGCCGTTCTTCCAGGGCCATTTCCCGCAGGCCCCGGTCATGCCGGGCGTGCTGATCGTGGAGTGCATGGCGCAGACCGCCGGCGTGCTGGTGGTGGAGACGCTGGGGCCGCAGGCCCGCGGCAAGTTGGTGTATTTCATGACCATCGACAACGCCAAGTTCCGCAAGCCGGTGGTGCCCGGGGACCAGCTGCGCGTCCACGTGCAGAAGGAACGCGCCCGCGGCAACATCTGGAAGTTCAACGCCGAGGCGAAGGTCGACGGCAAGGTCGTCGCCGAGGCGACCTACTCCGCCATGATCATGGACCGCTGAGACCGTGCCGAGCATCCACCCAACCGCCATCATCGCCCCCGGCGCCGAGATTGCCCCGGGCTGCAGCATCGGCCCCTGGTGCAGCATCGGGCCCGAGGTCGTGGTCGAGGAAGGCGTCGAGCTGATCTCCAACGTCGTGCTCGACGGCCGCACCCGGATCGGCGCCGGCACCCGCATCTGGCCCTTCGCCACCATCGGCACCGAGCCGCAGGACCTGAAGTACAAGGGCCAGCCGACCGGCGCCGTGGTCGGGCCGCGCTGCATCATCCGCGAAGGCGCCACCGTCAACCGCGCCAGCCTGGGCGGGGATGGCCTGACCCGCGTCGGCGCCGACTGCATGCTGATGACGATGGCCCATGTCGCGCACGACTGCCAGGTGGGTGACGGCGTCATCCTGGCCAACAACGTCATGCTGGCCGGGCACGTCCATATCGGCGACTTCTCCT
>CAIMOR010000532.1 GCA_903843125.1 uncultured Rhodospirillales bacterium | reverse complement strand
GCCAGCGCGCCCCAGCGCCAGGCCAGGCGGCGCGCGCCAAAGCGCCAGGCGTCCCGCGCCTGCCAGGCGCCGACGCCCAGGGCGAGCAGGGAGAAGGCGAGTCCGTTGAGCATCAGCGCACCCTTACCTGGGCGGCGGCGGCGATGCCATCCGCGTCCAGCACCGTGACGCGGTAGAAGCCGGGGCCTTCGGGCGACCAGGCGGCCTCCCGCTTGGCGGCCTCGTGGCCGAGCGGCCTGCCGTCGATCAGGAACACCAGGGGGCGGCGGCCACCGGCGGCGCGCAGCGTGACACGGGCCTCGCCTTCGGCCAGCACCGCGCCGGGCGGCGGGAACAGCAGACGCAGGCGGTCGACACGCTCGGCCAGCGGGCTGGCGATGGCGCGGCTTTCGCTGCCCTGCAGCGGGTGGGCAGGCACGCGCTCGAACAACTGGGCGAGGAGGGGCAGGGCCAGGCGGGCGCCGGTGGGCAGGCCGGCCTCGTTGATCATCGGCGTGCCATCGGGCCGGCCGACCCAGATGCCGGCGACGTGCTGGCCGTCGAAGCCCATGGCCCAGGCGTCTCGCCCGCCCCAGCTGGTGCCGGTTTTCCAGGCGATGCCGGCGGGGCCGCCGGCCGGGAAGGGCTGCACGAGGATGCCGGTGACCATGGCGGCGGCGCGGCGTTCCAGCACCTGGCGGCGGGGTGGCTCGGCGGCGCTGGGCAGGTAGCGCAGCGGCGCGGCGCGGCCGCCATCGGCCAGGGTGGCGTAGAGCGTGGCCATGTCGCGCAGCGTTTCGCCGGCGCCGCCGAGGGCCAGCGGCAGGGCGGGGTCGTTGCCGACGGGCAGGCGCGGTGGCGCGCCGGCCGCCTTCAGCGCGGAGGCGAAGCGGAGCGGGCCGAGTTCGTGCAGCAGGGCGACCGCGGGCAGGTTGAGGGAATGGCGCAGGGCCTCCGCCACGGTGATGCGGCCGGCGAAGCCGCGGTCCAGGTTCTCCGGCGCGTAGCTGCCGAAGCGGCGGGGCAGGTCGTCCACCATGGTGCCGGGCTGGGCGATGCCGGCCTCGAAGGCCATGGCGTAGAGCAGGGGCTTGAGGGCGGAGCCGGGCGAGCGCAGCGCGCGGGTCAGGTCCAGCGCGCCGGCGCGCTCGGGGTCGTTGAACTGGCCGCCGACCAGGGCGCGGACCTCGCGGCTGCGCCAATCCGCCAGGATCATGGCGACCGAGACGCGGGGCGGCAGGCGGCGCAGCGCGGTGGCGGCGATGGCCTCCGCGGCGCGCTGGAGGTTGGCGTCCAGGGTCGTGCGCAGCACGCTGGGCTCGGGGGTCGTGCGGAGCGCGCTGGCTTCGGGGGTCGTGCGGAGCGCGCTGGGTTCGGGCGTCGTGCGGAGTGCGCTGGTGGACGTGGCGGGGTGGCGCGGGGCGGCGAGGTCCTGGGCGAGTTCGCGGGCCAGGTGCGGCGCCAGGTTCGGCATCGGCAGGCGGCGGGTGGGAATGGCGGCGGCCAGGTCGCGGTCGGCCGGGCTGATGTTGCGGGCGGCGCGGGCGCGGGCGTGCAGCACGGCGTCGCGGGCGGCCTCGGCCGCGGCGGGGTGGCGGTCCGGGCGGGTGCGCTCGGGTTGGCGGGGCACGGCGACGAGCAGGGCGGCCTCGGCCACGTCCAGCTGCGCGGCGGAACGGCCGAACCAGGCCAGGGCGCCGGCGCGGATGCCCTCCAGGTTGCCGCCCTGCGGGGCGAGGGTGAGCCAGATGCCGAGGATTTCCGCCTTGGAGTAGCGCAGCTCCAGCTGCACCGCGCGGGCGGCCTCGATCAGCTTGCTGCGCAGCGTGCGCGGGCGCGGCTCCAGCAGGCGGACGGCCTGCATGGTCAGCGTGGAGCCGCCGGAGACGATGTGGCCGGCGCGCAGCCATTGGAAGGCGGCGCGGGCGAGGGCGATGGGGTCCACGCCGGGGTGCAGCCGGAAGCGGCGGTCCTCGGCGGCGATGAGCAGGTCCAGCAGGTGGGGCGGGACCTCGGCGGCGGTGGTGGCCAGGCGCCAGACGCCGCCGGGGGCGGGCAGGACGGCGAGCGGACGGCCCTCGCGGTCGCGCAGTTCGGGGGAAACCTGCTGCCAACGGGAGAGGTCCGGCGGCAGGGCGCGGTCCAGGGCGGCAAGGGCGCCGAGCGCGAGCGTGGTCGCCAGGGCGGCGGCGCGGACCTGGCGGGAGCGGGCGACGGTCGCGCCGAGTTTTCCTGCGCGCCGCAGCGCGGCCCGGGCGAGCGCTGCCAGGGCCGCGCCGCGCATCATTCGGTCGGCGTCACCTGCACCCGGCGGGCGGCGGCGCGGGCGAGGATGGCCGGGCGGTACATGTCCGACAGGTCGGCGCCGGGCAGCTCGAACCGGCCGGCCGTCACCGCGCGCAGGCGGACGGCCAGGCGGAAGGCGGGCGCCTCGGCGGTCAGGTCCAGCGCGGCGGCGAAGCGGTCGTCCAGCGCCGGCTGGGCCACAGGGGTGCTGAGCTCGCCGAGCCAGGGCATGCCGGCGACCTCGCCGGGGCCGAGGCGGGTGACGATCTCCCAGCCCGCGGGCAGGCCCTGCTGGACCAGCGCGCGATGCGCCTCGCGGTCGTCGGCGCGGCCTTCCAGCAGCATGACGAAGACCTGGCTCTGGCGCAGCGTGTCGGGTTCCAGCGGCTTGCCGTCGAGGCCGAAGAAGCGGCGGGAGACGCGCAGGCCGGCGCTGGCGGCGGGCAGGGCCTCCTTCGGGATGCCGGTGACCGCGACGCTTTCCCACACCGTGGCGCGGCCGGTGTTCTTGAGTTTTGCCGGGCCGGTCAGCGGCAGCGAGACGCGGAAGCCGGCGGGCTGCACCGGCTGGCCGTTGAGGCTGACCTGGGGTGGCTGGCTGCCGCGGCCGAGCACCTGGGCGGTGGCGATGGCCCAGGCCTGTTCCTGCGTGCTGGTGGCGGCCGGGGTGAACTCGGCGCCGGGCAGGCGGGCGATCAGGGCGGGGATGCGCTCCGGCAGCAGGCCGGTTTCCTGCAGCAGCAGCAGCACGGCCAGGTTGTCGCGCGGGGTGGTGCCGTAGTCGAAGGCCCAGTAGCGGCGGGCCGGGGCGGCAAGGGCGGCGGTGAAGGCGGCCTCGGCGCGGGCCTTGTCCCCGGCGCGGGCGAAGGCGCTGGCGAGCTGTGCCTTGGCCAGCGGGGTGGGCAGCTGGTCGAGCTGCTCCATCAGGCGGCGGGCGGCACCCAGCCGGTGGCGGCCGGCCATGCCGAGCACGTGCAGCCGGTAGGCCTGGGCGGCGCGCTCTTCCGGCGTGGTCGGCTCGCCGCTGTCGACGTCGCCGAGGATGGCCTTGAGGGCTTCCTCCAGCGCCGCGTCGGGCACCGTGGCGCCGGCCGCCTTGGCGCGGAGCAGCGCTTCCACCGCGTAGCTGCCGAGCCAGGGTTCGGCGGTGCCGCCCGACGACCACAGGCCGAAGAAGCCGTCGAAGCGCTGGCGCAGCAGCACGCCTTCGACGCCGCGTTGCAGCAGGCCGGCGCGGTCGGGCGTATCCGGGTAGGCGGCCATCGCCAGCAGCTTGGAGGAGGCTTGCTCCAGGCAGGCGAAGGGATAGGCCTCCAGCGCGCGGAGCATGCCGGCGACGTCGTAGCGGTTGGGGCCGCCGACGCTGACGCTGGCGCGCCAGGTGCCGGGGATGTAGCGGTCGAGCGGCGGGGCCAGCGAAACCTCGCGCCCGGCGGCCAGGTCGGCGGCGGCAACCTCGGTGACCACGGGGCGGGAGGAGCGCACGGTCAGGCGGTATTCATGCGTGGCGGTGAAGCCGCCCGGGCCGGAGACCGCGAGGCGCAGCAGGCCCTCCCCGGCGCCGGTGGCGCGCAGCGTGGAGGCCGGCGTGGCGCGGGCGCCATTGGCCAGGTGCAGCACGTGGCGCGCCGGGCCGGCCAGCGCGATGGCGCCCTGGGTGGTCAGCGTGGCGACGATGTCGCCGTCCGGCAGGTCCAGGTTGTGGACCAGCAGGGGCAGGCGGGCCTCGTCGCCCGGGGCGAGGAAGCGTGGCAGCGCGGCTTCGGCGACGACGGGGTCGCGCACCGTCATCGGGCGGGCGGCGGCGCCGGTGCGGCTGCCGCTCCAGGCCACCGCCATCAGGCGCAGTTCGCCGGCGAAGTCCGGGATGTCCAGCGTGACGCTGGCGGTGCCGTCGGCGGCGACCGAGATGGGGCCGCTGAACAGGGAGACGTTGCGCTGGGGGATCTGCAGCATGCCCTGGTTGCCCAGGCCGTCGCCGCCCTGGCGCAGCGTGGCGGCCTCGCCATCCGCGGGGGCGATCAGGCGGCCGTAGTCGTCGCGGATGTCGACGCCGAGGCGGCGCTTGCCCATGAAGTGGCCGACCGGGTCCGGGGTGGGGAAGCTGGTCAGGCGGAGGATGCCTTCATCCACGGCGGCCAGCGTCAGGGTGGCGCCCGGGCCGGCATCCGTGAGCTTGAGGGGAATGGTGACGCGCTGGCGCGGCAGGATGCGTTCCGGGCTTTCGATGGCGATGCCGATGCGGCGGCTGTCGGGGGCGAGTTGCAGCCAGGCGAGGCCCAGCGCCCGGCCGGGGGCGCGGCTGGCCTGGCCATGGCGGAACACGGTGACCGCGACATAGGCGCCGGGACCCCAGGCGGCATCGATGGGGATCGAGACCTCGGCGCCGGCGGCGGGCACCTCGATGTCCTGCACCGAGACCAGGCGGTCGGTCAGCACCGCGACGCTGGCGGTGCCGGCGAAGGGCGGGGTGAGGCGCAGCCGGGCGCTGGCGCCGGGGGCGTATTGGCGCTGGTCGACGGAGACATCCACCTTGTCCGGCACGTCGGCGCTCTGGCTTGGCGCCCAGCCGGCGCGGAAGCGGTAGGTGGTCAGGGCGAGGCTGCCGGCCTCGGTGACCTCCAGCCGGTAGCGGCCAAAGGGCAGCCTGCGGGCGTAGTGGGCGGGCGCGGCGGCGGTGGGGCGGATTTCCTGGCTGTCCACCGCCTCGTCGGTCCAGACCGTTTCGTAGCGGGCGGTGCGGTTGCGCATCATCAGGCGCCAGCTCGGCGTTTCGCGGACCAGGCGCAGGCGGAGCGTGGCGGGTGCGGGGCCTTGGGCGCGGTTCAGCGCCAGGATGTCGAAGGCGGCTTCGGCGTCGGCGTCGATGGCGTCCTCGGCGAAGGCGGGCTTGATGCCGATCAGCCTTTCCTGCGCCTGCACCGGCAGCGTGATGCGCGTGGCGCTGGCGCGGCCGCCGGGCTCCTCGATGCTGACGGTCAGCTGGGCGTGCATCGGGCGGGTGGTGTCGGGGGCCTTTTCCAGCAGCAGGGCGAGCGTGCCGTTGCCCTCGGCGTCCAGCGCCGGGAAGGTCAGGGCCTGGGCCTCGGGGGCGAATTGCTCCTCGGCGGCACCGAAGAGGTAGCCGGGGAAGGCTTCCAGCCCGCGCTGGCTGATGACCTGGAGTTCGCCGCTGCCGCTGAGGCCGGCGCCGGGCGCGCCGTAGAGGAAGCGGGCGTTGAGCGGGATGTTGAGCGGCTGGCCGACCGTCAGCGGGCCGGGGGCGGGGCCGGCGGTGACGGCGAGGCGTTCGGCCACGAAGGCATCCACCCGGAAGCTGGCGGTGCCGATCGGCGGGGCGTTGGGGTCGGACAGCACCTCCACGGTCCAGACGCCGACCTGGGCGCCGTTCGACAGCGGGATGGGCCAGAGGATGGCGGCGCCGGCGTCGCGCGCCGGGACGGCTTCGGCGAAGACCTGGCCGCCCGGCCTGCGGACGCGGAAGCGGGCGGGGAAGTCGGCCGGGGCGCCGCTGGCGTCGCGCAGCAGGGCGGCGGCGTTGACCGTCTCGCCGGGGCGGTAGATGCCGCGGTCGAGCCAGACGAAGGCGTCCAGCGGCCCCGGGTGTTCCATGCCGCCGGCGCCGCGGTCCGAGAGGTCGAAGGCGGCCTGGTCCAGGTTGAGCTGCACCAGGTCGTCGCCCTGGAAGGCCTGCAGCGCCTTGGGCGCCATCGGGCCGGTGCCGGCCAGCAGGGCGCCGGGGAAGCGGACCACGCCATCCGGGCCGGCCACGGCTTCGGCCAGGATGTCGTTGTTGGTGGCCATCAGGCGCACCTGCGCGCCGGGCAGCGGGCGGGCGGCGCCGAGGGCGCGGACCTGGGCGGCCAGGCCGGCGGCGGAACGCCAGGCGGTGAGGCCGAGGTCGGTGGCGATGAGCGGGAGGGCGGCGGCGTCGGCGCGGGTGCCATCGGCCGGGCTGGCGATGAGGACGAAGAGGCCGGGGCCGCTGGCGCGCAGCGCTTCCGGCAGGCGCAGCAGGCTGCGCTGGACCGTGTTGGCCTGCAGCGGCGCCAGCTGGGCGATGCCTTCCCAGACCACGCGGCCCCAGCTTTCGGCGAAGTTCTCGGCCGACCAGCTCTCCAGCGCGTCGCCGGGCTTCCAGTCCCGCCCCACCGGCACCAGGTTGCGTTCGGTGACGCGGACCACGCGGAGCTTGAGGGTGGAGAGGTTTACGGTGGCGACGCTGACGGCCTGGTCCTGGCCGCGCGGCAGCAGGTAGGCCGAGGTGTCGAAGATGATGCGGGCGGCGCGGTTGGGGATGGCGATGTTGACCGGCGTGTCGCGCGCGAGCTTCAGGTTGTCCTCGCCGGGCATGCCGGCGCGCAGCACCAGGTGGGTGGTGCGGCCATAGGGCAGGCCGGCGACGCAGAGCTCGTCGCCTTCGCGGCTGACGGCCAGGCCCGGCAGCGGCGGGTCGGCGCGGACCCAGTCGCCGGGGTGCCAGTCGTCCCGCCGGGCCGGGGCGACGGTGAAGCTGAGGCAGGCGCGGGCCGGCTCGGCCTCGGCATCGGTGCGGATGCGGGCGATGGTCAGGCCGGCGGCGCGGCGGGCTTCGGCCAGCTGGCGGCGATAGGCCTGGTTGTCCGGGGCGCGCTGGATGACCTCCTACAGCGCCTCGATCTGTTGCGCCGGGCGGTCCAGCTTGCCCAGGGCTTCGGCGATGACGAGCAGGGAGGGCAGCTCCGGCGTGCCGGCCGGGACCATCTGGAAGTTCTGCCAGGCGGCCTGCAGCGCCCGGGTGGCCTCCGGCGGGGTACGGCGGAGCTGGGCGCGGGCCAGGGCGAGCCATTGCTCGGCGGTTGCCTCGCCGCCGGCGACGCGGTCTTCCCAGGCGGTGGCGGCGGCGGCCCAGTTGCCGGCGCGTTCGGCGGCCAGGGCGCGCTGTTCGGCGGCGCTGCGCTGGGCCGGGGTGGCGCCGGCGGGGAAGCGGCGGGTCAGGGCGCGTTCATACTGCTCGGTGTCGGTCTGCAGGCCGGGCAGGTCGAAGGCGTGGGCCGGCGGGG
>CAIMOR010000531.1 GCA_903843125.1 uncultured Rhodospirillales bacterium | reverse complement strand
GCGAGCGCGGCCAGCAGGAGGGCGAGCGCCAGGCCGGCGCGGGCAGCGAACAGAATCACGGCGCCCGCTCCCGCGCGGCCAGCAGCCGCGCCAGCAAGGCATCCATGGCCGCGCGGACTTCCGCCAGCGCCGCATCAATGTCCGCCCGGCTGGGGCGTGCGAGGTCCAGCCAGGTGGCGCCGTAGTGGTCGGCACCGCCCAGGGCGCGGATCATCGCGCGCCGGCTGGTGGCGCCGGCATCGGGCGCCACCTCGGCCTTGTGCTGCGCGGGCATCAGGCGGCGCCCCCACCATGCAGGCGCGGGCACGACGCGAGGAAAGCCCGCAGGCTCGCCAGTTCGATCAGCGTCCGGCCGTTGCACTTGATGGCGACCACCTTCCCGTCGCGGACCAACTCGCGCATGAGGGTTTCGCCGATGCCGTAGGCATCGCAGGTCGTGTTCAGCCGTCCATAGACTGGCTCGGCCACCAGACGGGTCGCGCGTGCCGCGTTGCGGGCCTTCCTATTGCCCTTCGACCCGTCATCGTTGGTGTCGATACTCTGTGCCATCGCTCGCGCTCCGTTGCGGTTCAACGAAGCGGAGCGTGGTTGATGGAATCCTCGGTACGCGAAGCCGCACAGCGCACGCACAGCGCGCGCTACATCCATGCGGCTATTTACGTAGGCCCTGCTTGGGTTTGCGATTCGGTGCCTTCAGCGTATCCGGCAGTTTGGCGTAGGCCGCGCGGGCGGCATTCATCCCGAATCCGGCGCGCTGGGCGGCGCGTACCGCCTCCTTGTCTCGTGCCGGTGGCCTGCCCTTTTCCGCGCCGAATGTCGTCGCGTACCTCACCATCCAAGCATCGAGTTCCGGCCGGGCCTTGGGCCAGCGCTGGACT
Source organism: uncultured Rhodospirillales bacterium (assembly GCA_903843125.1). GTDB lineage: Bacteria > Pseudomonadota > Alphaproteobacteria > Acetobacterales > Acetobacteraceae > CAIMOR01. The sequence goes on along the minus strand of CAIMOR010000531.1, from coordinate 659 downwards.
GCTTCCGCTGCCCTAGCGGTGACACCACTCCAGCGCGGTATGACCGCCGGATCGCTTGCGTCCTTTGTGGCGCCGAAACCCTCGTTGGCTTCGCCTGGACCGATCCGGTCGCTTCCTTCCTCCATGCCGGGGTAGAGCGCCAGAGAGAGTCGGCTGAAGGTTGCCGCGGGAATCGGTTCTTCTTCCTGGTCGTCGGCTGAAGCCGGCCTATCCGCATCCATTTGCCGCCGGCCGTAGAGGGTGATTTCACCGGCAGCCGCAGCAGCCTTGATGCCGCTGGCGGCCTTGTTCAAGTTCGCTGCCACGGTAGCTGGAGGCGGCTCATGCTCGTCGGCGCTGGCAGTCCAGTCGGTTGGATAGAATGCGACGGCTGGCCATTCGTCGGCCCTGAGTGGCTCGCCTCGGTCCAGCCACATGAACAACTGCGCCAGCGTCCAGCGATCGCTTCCGTCTCTCATACCTGCCTCCGCACCTCACTCCGCAGCATCGTCGGCGGGGCAGCCCGGTGCGGAGGTGCCGGGCGTTCGGGGGCCAGCCTAGCCCCGCCGATCTCGCTCAGGTTACAGGGGCTGCCGGAAGGCATTCGCAACCGCGGCGGCGGCTGCGTCTCCCCGCCGCCAGGCCTCCGCGGTCACGCCGCCGGCCGCGGTAAGCACGCG
>CAIMOR010000530.1 GCA_903843125.1 uncultured Rhodospirillales bacterium | reverse complement strand
GCAACGGCGCCGTGGTCGGGTTCGGGTTCGGGCCGTCACGCGGCCCCGCGGCTCAGCCGCGTCAGACCTTGAGGTCGAGCAGCGACCCCCGCGGCAGCGGCCGGGACGGCTGCGGCGGCACGGCGTCCAGCGTGCGCTGGCCCGGGCTGGCGGCCTGGGCGCTGCGCGGCGCCGAGCCGGCTTCCGCCATGGCGGTTCCGCGCACCTGGCGCGGACCCTGCACGGGGGCGATATCCTGGGCGAAGGCGGCGAGCGAGTTCGTGGCGATCATGCGGAGGATGATACCGCGAAGACGTGAATCATCCCTTGCCCGTTGACCGGATTTTCGCGCGGCGGGGATGGGGCGGATACGCATCGAGGTGAAGCGTTGCGCCTCACCCCGTTAGAAGTCCAGTAAGGTTTAGTCACACATCTTAATATTTGGACAGTCGCCCTCAGGCCGCCAGCGCCGCCACCCCCGGCAGCACTTTGCCCTCCATGTACTCCAGGAAGGCGCCGCCGGCCGCCGAGACATAAGTCATCTGCTCGGTCACCCCGGCATGCTTCAGCGCCGAGACGGTGTCCCCACCGCCGCCGATGCTGACCAGCTTGCCCTCGGCGGTCAGCTTCGCCACGGCGCGGGCCACGGCCACGGTGGCGGCGTCGAAGGGCGGGATCTCGAAGGCGCCGAAGGGGCCGTTCCACACCAGGGTTCGGGCCGCCTTCAGCTTCTCGACCACATGGGCAACCGTCAGCGGGCCGACATCCAGCGCCATCATGCCCTCAGGCACGTCCTGGTGCACCGGGCGGCAGGCGGCGTGGGCGGCGAAGGCCTCGGCGGCCACCAGGTCCACCGGCAGCAGCACCTCGCAGTTGTTCGCCGCCGCCTGCCTCAGGATGTCCAGCGCGGTGGCGTGCATCTCGGCTTCCTGCAGGCTCTTGCCCATGGTGTGGCCCTGCGCCGCCAGGAAGGTGTTGGCCATGGCGCCGCCGATGACCAGCACGTCCACCTTGCCGCTCAGGTTGCCCAGCAGGTCCAGCTTGGTGGAAACCTTCGCCCCGCCGACGATCGCCACCACCGGCCGCTGCGGATTGCCCAGCGCCGCATCCAGCGCCTCCAGCTCCGCCTGCATCAGCCGGCCGGCATAGGCCGGGATCAGGTGCGCCACGCCTTCGGTGGAGGAATGCGCCCGGTGCGCGGCGCTGAACGCGTCGTTCACGTAGACATCGGCCAGCTTGGCGAGCCCGGCGGACAGGGCAGGCTCATTCTTCTCCTCGCCGGCGTGGAAGCGCGTGTTCTCCAGCAGCAGCACCTCGCCGTCCTTCAGGTGGGCGCTGGCCTCCTCGGCATGCTCGCCCACGCAGTCATCCGCCCAGCCGACGCGCACGCCCAGTGCCGTGCTCAGCGCCGCCTGCATCGGCTTCAGGCTCATCGCCGGCACGCGCTTGCCCTTGGGCCGGTCGAAGTGGCTGCACACGATGACGCGCGCGCCCTTGCCCAGCAGCTCCTTGATCGTCGGGCACAGCCGCTCGATCCGCGTCGCGTCGGTGATGTGGCCATCCTTGACCGGCACGTTGAGATCGGCGCGCAGCAGCACGCGCTTCCCCTTGGCGTCCAGGTCGTCCAGCGTGCGGAAACGGGCCATGTGGCGGCTCCTTGGCGTTTGGTAGGTCGGGGGAGCGAACTCCCCCGAACCCCCTCCTTTTTCTATGAGTCCGTCAGGGTGTCCAGCCGTCAGCCGCGATACTGCGCGTCCGTCACCGGCTCCAGCCAGTCCACCCGCCGGCCATCCTGTTCTTCCTGCACGGCGATATGGCTCATCGCCGTCTCCGGGCCGGCCCCGTGCCAGTGCTTCTCGCCCGGCGGAAACCAGACCACGTCACCCGGCCGGATCACCTCAACCGGCCCACCCTCCCGCTGCACCCGGCCACAGCCGGAGGTGACGATCAGCGTCTGCCCCAGCGGATGGGTATGCCAGAAGGTCCGCGCCCCCGGCTCGAAGGTCACCCAGGCCATGCCCGCCCGCGCCGGCCCCGGCGCGTTGTGCAGCGGGTCCATCCGCACCGCGCCGGTGAACCAGTCCGCCGGCCCCTTGCCCGAAGGCTGCGACCCCGCCCGTTTGATGTCCATGCCGCTCTCCTGCCTGCACACGAAAAAGGGCGGGCACCCTGCGGCACCCGCCCCCATTCAACGCACCACGAAGCCTACAGGCTACCGAACAATGCCGCGGTGTCGCTCATCCGGTTGGAGAAGCCCCACTCGTTGTCGTACCAGCTCATCACCCGCGCCATCGCGCCATCCACCACCGCCGTCTGCGTCGCATCGAAGGTGGACGAAGCCGGGTTGTGGTTGAAGTCGATGCTGACCAGCGGCGCGGTGTTGTAGGCCAGGATGCCCTTCAGCTCGCCCTGGCTCGCCGCCAGCATCGCCGCGTTGATGTCCTCCTTGGTCACGCCTTCCTTCTTCAGGTTGACGTCCAGGCTGACCAGCGAAACGTTCGGCGTCGGGATGCGGATGGCGGTGCCATCCAGCTTGCCCTTCAGTTCCGGCATCACCAGGCCCACGGCCTTGGCCGCACCGGTGCTGGTCGGAATGGCGGAAACCGCCGCCGCCCGCGCGCGGTGCAGGTCCTTGTGCAGCGTATCCACGGTGTTCTGGTCGCCGGTATAGGCGTGGATCGTCACCATGTAGCCGCGCAGGATGCCGAAGTTCTCGTGCAGCACCTTGGCCACCGGCGCCAGGCAGTTCGTCGTGCAGCTGGCGTTGCTGATCACGGTCATGTCGCGGGTCAGCGTCTTGTGGTTCACGCCGTACACAATGGTCGCGTCCGCGCTGTCGCCGGGTGCCGAGATCACCACCTTGCGCGCGCCCGCCGCGATCAGCGCGCTGGCCTTCTCCTTGCTGGTGAAGATGCCGGTGCACTCAAGCGCCACGTCCACGCCCTGGAACGGCACCTTGGTCGGGTCGCGCTCGGCGCTCACCGTGATCGGCGCATAGGTCCGGCCATTGGCGGTGATGATGATCTTGTTGCCATCCACGGCAACCTCGCCCGGGAAGCGGCCATGCACGCTGTCGTAGCGGAACAGGTGGGCATTCGCCTCGACCGAGCCCAGGTCGTTGATCGCGATGCACTCGACATCGCTGCGCCCGCTCTCGATCAGCGCGCGCAGCACCAGGCGGCCGATGCGCCCGAAACCATTGATGGCAACCTTGACAGCCATGGGTCAGTCCCTTTTCCCGCTTGTTCGTTGTCTCAGATACGCTTTTTCACCGCGGCCACAACCGCTTCGGGCGTGATGCCGAAATGCTTGTACAGCACATCGGCCGGCGCCGAGGCGCCGAACCCGGTCATGCCGATGAACACCCCGTCCGGCCCCAGCCAGCGGTCCCAGCCGAAGGAAACCGCTGCCTCTATCCCCACGCGCAGGCCGTCGCCCAGCACCTGGTCGCGGTAGCTGGCGTCCTGCGCGGCGAAAAGCTCCCAGCACGGCAAGGATACCACCGCCACCTGTACGCCCTCGGCCGCCAGCGCGTCCCGCGCCGTCAGCGCCAGCCCCACCTCGGACCCGGTGGCGATCAGCGTCGCCGCCCGCTTGCCCTCGGCCTCGGCCACCACGTAGCCACCGCGGGCGCAGCGGTTCTCCCCGCTGTCGCTGCGGAACGCCGCCAGGTTCTGGCGCGACAGCGCCAGCACCGAAGGCCCATCGGCCCGCTTCACCGCCAGCTCCCAGCATTCCGCGGTCTCGATCGCGTCGCCCGGCCGGAACACGCAGATGTTCGGCATCACCCGCAGGCTGGCCAGCGTCTCCACCGGCTGGTGCGTCGGGCCGTCCTCGCCCAGGCCGATGCTGTCATGCGTCAGCACATGGATCACCCGCTGCCGCATCAGCGCCGCCAGCCGCAGGGCCGGGCGCAGGTAGTCGGCGAACACCAGGAAGGTGCCGCTGTAGGGAATGACGCCGCCATGCAGCGCCAGGCCGTTCATCGCACAGGCCATGCCGAACTCGCGCACGCCATAGTGGATGAAGCGGCCGCCGAAATTGCCCGGCGTTATCGCCGGCACGCCCTTGACGTTGGTGTTGTTGGACCCGGTCAGGTCGGCGCTGCCGCCGACCATCTCCGGCACCGCCGGCACCAGCGCCTCCAGCGCGCGCTGAGACGCCGCGCGGGTGGCGAGCTTCGGCTTCGCCTCGGCCTGCTGCGCGCGCAGCGCCGCCAGCGGCTCGTGCCAGCTCTCCGGCAGTCGGCCTGCCATGGCGCGCTCGAACTCGGCCTGCTGCGGGTGCCGCGCCAGCCGCTTCAGCCAACTGCGCCGCGTCCCGGCACCCCGCCGGCCCGCCACTTCCCAGGGCTCGCGAATGCCGGGCGGCACCTCGAAGGGCGGGTAGTTCCAGCCCATCGCCGCCTTGGCGCCGGCGGCTTCGGTCGTGCCCAGCGGGCTGCCATGCACGCCGCCGGTGCCCGCCTTGCTGGGCGCGGCAAAGCCGATGATGGTCTTGCAGGCGATCAGCGTCGGCTTCTTGTTGCGCGTCGCCCAGGCCATGGCGGCCGCCACTTCGGCCGGGTCGTGCCCGTTCACCCGCCTGACCGCCCAGTTGTAGGCCTGGAAGCGCCGCAGCGTGTCGTCGGTGAAGGACAGGCTGGTGTCGCCATCGATGGTGATGCCGTTGTCGTCGTACAGCACCACCAGCTTGCTGAGCCCGAGATGCCCGGCCAGCGAACAGGCCTCGTGGCTGACGCCTTCCTGCAGGCAGCCATCGCCGGCGATCACCCAGGTGCGGTGGTCCACCAGGCTGGCACCAAAGCGGGCAGCAAGATGCCGCTCGGCAATCGCCATGCCCACCGCCGTCGCCAGCCCCTGGCCCAGCGGCCCGGTGGTCATCTCGATGGCGGGGTGCTCGCCGTATTCCGGGTGCCCGGCGCAGGCGCTGTGCAGCTGGCGAAAATTCCGCAGCTGCTCGATCTCCATGCCGGCATGGCCGGTCAGGTTCAGCAGCGCATACAGCAGCATGCTGCCATGCCCGGCCGAGAGCACGAAGCGGTCGCGGTCGGCCCAGCGCGGGTCGGCGGCGTCGTACTTCAGGTACTTGGTGAACAGCACCGTCGCCACGTCGGCCATGCCCATGGGCATGCCGGGATGCCCCGAATTGGCCTGCTCGACAGCGTCGATGGCGAGCGCGCGGATGGCGTCGGCCATGCGCCGCTCCTCGGTCATCGGCCGGGCGAGCAGCGCCGCCTGGGCGGCAAGGGCGGGGTTAGGGCCGGAGGATTCGGCAACGATACTGGCCAAGGGCTAAGCACTCCCAATCGCCGGCGCCTATAGAACCGTGGGGCGCGCGCGGCAAATTCCCCGCCTCGGCCCGGCTTGACTTCCGCGCCTGCTGCCTCATTTTCCCGGCGCAACTTCAACCAGGGGTTAAGCCATGCGCAGACGCGATGTGATGCGGGCGGCGCCCGCCGCCCTGGCCCTGGCGGCCAGCCCCGGCCCTCTGCACGCCCAGCCCACCCTGCAGCCGCCCAGCGCCGCCGAGATCGAGGCCCGCGCCCGGGCGGCGCGCGACGCCATCCGTGACCGCATGGAGGCCCGCCGCGCCAAGCTGGAGGATTTCCGCGGCCACCTGCTGCGCCTGCTGGCCGACCTGCCGCTGCTGGAGCGCGCGCGGGGCTTCCGCGAGTTGGAATACCGCAACGCCGGCCTCACCGGCCTCAGCGCCGCCTTCGGCCCGGCCGGCATCATCCCGGCCAGCGCCCGCAGCCTGCCGCCGGCCTGGGCCAAGCCGCTCAAGGTGGCGGAGGCGGTGCCGACGGCGCCCACCCCCTCCAGCCTGCCGATCAGCCAGGACGCCCGCGACCTGATCATCGAGTTCGAGGTCAGCAGCGCCGCGATCTACGCCCAGCGCCACCAGGCGCCGACCTGGCCGGGCGGCAATTCCGGCGTCACCATCGGCATCGGCTTCGACCTGGGCTGGTGTTCCCCCGCCGCCTTCGCCAAGGCCTGGAGCGGCATCCTGGCGGACCCGCAGGCCAGCGCGCTGAGCCCGGTCTGCCAGCTGAAGGCCGACCAGGCCGAAGCCCAGGCCAGCCAGCCCACCATCAAGGCGGTCAAGGTCACCTGGGACCAGGCCTCGGCCCAGTTCACCCGCTTCCTGCCGCTGATCGTCGGCGAGACCACCAGCGCCTTCGCCAACTGCGACGGCCTGGCCGCCGAGAGCCTCGGCGCCCTGGTCTCCCTGGTCTACAACCGCGGCAGCGACCATTCCAACACGCCGCGCCGGGTGGAGATGTTCAACATCGCCAACCTGATGACGGCCAAGGACTACGCCGGCATCCCCGCCCAGATCCGCGCGATGAAGCGGCTCTGGCAGGATGTGCCCGGCGCCAGCGGCCTGGTCGAGCGCCGCGAGCTGGAAGCCAAGCTGTTCGAGGCCGGCCTGCTGGCCTGAGCCGGCACCGGCCCGCGCCGCCGCTCAGGCCGCCCGCGCCGCCGTCAACTGCCGCAGCGCCGCCTCGAAGCCCGGGGTGACGCTCTCGGCCGCGAAGGCCAGCCGCACCATGCCGGCAGGCTCGTTGCCCACCACCCGGCCGCGGATGCTGGCGCCGCCCTGGCTGTCCAGCACCAGCGTCGCCTCGCTGCCCGCGGCCGGCTGCGCGGCGCAGCCCAGCTGGGCCCCGCCGCGGGAGATGTTGACCAGCCGCGCCGGATGGCGCCCATCGCCCAGCGCCAGCGTGCACGGCGCCTCCACCGCGAAGCGCGTGGTCATCCGCCGGTCGGCATCGGCGCTGGCGGTACGCACCACCTGCACGATGCTGCGCTGCATCCCGGCCATCTGCTCGGCCACGGCCGCGGTCGCGTCCCGCATCGTCGTCGCCTGCCCGTTGGTGATCCCGGCCTCCGCCGAGACCGCGGCGATCCGCGTCGCCACCTCGCGCCCGGCATCGGTGGTGTTGGTGACGTTGCGGCTGATCTCGCGCGTCGCCGCCGCCTGCTGCTCCACCGCCGCCGCCACCGCCATGGTCACCTCGGCAATGTCGGCGATGGTCCGCCCGACGCCCTCGATCACGCCCACCGCGCCCTGGGTCTGCTGCTGGATCGCGCCGATCTGCTGGCCGATCTCCTCGGTGGCGCGCGCCGTCTGCGCCGCCAGCGCCTTCACCTCGCTGGCCACCACGGCGAAGCCCTTGCCCGCTTCGCCCGCACGGGCGGCCTCGATCGTCGCGTTCAGCGCCAGCAGGTTGGTGCGCTGGGCGATATCCTCGATCAGCCGCGCCACGGCGCCGATGCGGGACGCCTGGTCGGACAGCCCGCGGATCGCGGTGGTGGCCTTGCCGCCTTCCTCCGCCGCCCGCGCGCTGACCTGGCTGGCATGCGTCACCTGGCCGGAAATCTCGCGGATGCTGGCCGAGAGCTGCTCGGCCGCCGCCGCCACCGCCTCGATGTTGCCCTGGCTCTGCTCGGCCGCGGCGGCCACCGCGGCCGCGTTCTCGCCCACCCGCCCGGCCGAGGCCGCCATGCCATCGGCCGCCGTCGCCATGCTGCCGCTGCGCGCGACGATGCCGCGGATCGCCTCGGCCGTCGCCCCTTCGATGTTGGCCGCCATGTCCTGCACCGCGGAGCGTCGCTCCTCGGCGCCGCGCCGCTCGTTCTCGTCGCGCTCATGCTGGCTGAAGGCCAGCCGGGCCCGCAGTGTCCGCAGCATGGCGAAGCAGGGATGGAACTCCCGCGCTGCCGGGTCGCGGATCGCGCCCAGCATCCGCCCGGCGCCGATCTCGCCCATGTGCGCCTGCAGCACCGCCACCGGGCGCAGCACCGTGCGCCGCAGCAGCAGGCCCCCGCCCACCGCGGCCAGCATGCCGAAGCCGGTGATGCCCAGCACCATCCACAACCGCCCGACATAGTCATCGGCGGCCGCGTCGAACGCCTCGCCGGCCAACCGCAGCTCCAGCTGCGCCAGTTGATTGCCGGCATCCACCAGCGGCTGGAACAGCCGCGGCTCGGCCTCCAGCAGGTGGGTCGCCAGCCCGGCCCGGTCGCCGGCGCGGATCAGCCGCAGCGCGGCATCTCGGCCGCCCTCCCGGTAGGTCGCCTGGACCGCCTCGAACTGCCGGGCCAACGCGGCTTCTTCCGGCGTCAGGGGGTTCGCCTTGAACGCGTTCCACAGCTCGGTGCTGCGCCGCACGATCGCGGCGATCTTCGCCAGCCGCTCCTCCATGTTGGTGGCACCCAGGGCAAAGCCCGCACGCTGCGCCTGCGCGTCCAGGCTGTTGCGCAGGATCTCGCTGACCCGGTCCAGCGCGACCGTCCGCTCCAGGTACACCTTGCGCAGCGCCGCGTTGCTGTCCGCCATGCCGGAAAGCCCAAGCCAGCCGACCAGCCCCAGCAGCGCCACCATCGCCAGGAACACGCCGAAGACCCGGCCGGTGAAGCTGTGCGCCAAGGCCCGCGCCCGCGCCGCCGGGCCGGTGCGCACTACCGCGCCGTGGTGCATCCTCACCCCGGCCGCCTTGCCCGCCCGCATCGCCTTGTAGGTCACCTCCGCCGCAGCCACCTCGGCCGCCTCCGGCGCGCTGCGCACGGAGATGTAGCCCGTCGTCGCGCCATCCCGCACTTCCGGCGAGACGTTGGCCCGCACCCAGTAGTGGTCGCCCGCCTTGGTGCGGTTCTTCACCAGCCCGTCCCAGGGCTGCCCGGCCTTCAGCGTCGCCCACAGGTCGGCGAAGGCGGCTTCCGGCATGTCCGGGTGGCGGACGATGTTGTGCGGCTGGCCCAGCAGCTCGGCCTCGGTGAAGCCACTGACTGCGACGAAGGCGGGGTTGACGAAGCCGATCCGGCCACCCGCATCGGTACGCGAGACCAGCGCCTGGTCACCCGGAACCTCGACGGCGCGATCGGTAACGGGCTGGTTCAGGCGCATCGGCAACTCCGGGGAAGGGACCGCCCGCTATGCCATGCCCCCGATTACGCGCGCCTTAATCGCCGCGCATCTCGTCCAGCGGCCAGCGCGGCCGCGGCGCGTGGTCCAGCGGGTCGGCCAGCCCGCGCCGCAGCCGCTCCACCCCGGCCCAGGCGACCATCACCGCGTTGTCGGTGCACAGCCGCAGCGGCGGCGCCACCAGCGGCAGCGCCGCGGCG
>CAIMOR010000529.1 GCA_903843125.1 uncultured Rhodospirillales bacterium | reverse complement strand
TGCGCCCGCTCGCCCGCATGGGCGAGACCACCGCCGAGCGCCCGGCCGGCCAGCTGACCGACAACATCCGCCTGTGGGGCGATCTGCGCATGCGCGGCGAGGGCGTCTTCTTCCCGCGCGGCAACGCCACCGGGATCTTCCCGAACTTCAATGCCATCAACAACAGCACGGGCTTCGACACCAACGGCGCCAACAACGCGCCGTTCGCCAACGTCACCGACAACCGCACCCGCTTCCGCCTGCGCGCGCGCACCGGCATCGACGTGACCATCTCCGACGGCGTCAGCCTGATCATCGGCGCCGCCACCGGCAACGACAGCAGCCCGGTCTCCACCAACCAGACCCTCGGCAGCCCCGGCAACTTCTCGAAGTACTCGCTCTGGCTCGACCGCGCCTATTTCCACCTGCAGCCGCTGGCCGGCGTCGCCGTGGACATCGGCCGCTTCCCCAACCCGTTCTTCTCCAGCCCGCTGCTCTACCATCCGGACCTGAACATGGACGGCGTCGCCGCCCAGGGCCGCCGCGCGGTCAGCGAGGATGTCACCCTGTTCGGCACCGTCGGCGCCTTCCCGGTGTTCAACACCGCCTTCGACTTCGGCACCACCAACACCGCCAAGTATGGCAGCCGCGATGCCTACCTCGGCGCCGCGCAGGCTGGCGTGGACTGGCGTGCGCATCCGGAGGTCGCCACCCGCTTCGCCGTCGGCTACCACGCCTTCATCAACTCCGAGGGCAAGATCTCGCGGCCCTGCTACCAGCCGGGCACCTCGGACAGTTGCTCCACCGACAATACCCGGCCGCTGTTCACCCAGGGCGGCAACACCATGTTCGCGCTGCGCGACAACGTGCTGACCAGCAGCGCCTCGCCGAACCTGCAGTACTACGGCCTGGCCTCGGCCTTCCGCGTGGTGGACATCAACGCCCGGGCCGACATCACCAGCTTCGGCCCCTACACCATCCGGCTGGACGGCACGGCACTGTACAACACCGCCTACGACAGCAAGCGCATCGCCGGCCGCAACCCGGTCAACAACCTCGGCGCCAACAGCAGCCGCTTCCAGGGCGGTGGCGCCGGCTACCTGGCCCGCGTCAGCATCGGCGAGATGGATGTCGCCAAGGCCTGGGACTGGAACGTCTTCGCCGAATACCGCTACCTGCAATCGGACGCCGTGATCGACGCCTTCAACGACAGCGACTTCCGGCTCGGCGGCACCAACAGCCAGGGCTACATCCTCGGCGGGACCGTCGGCGTGGCGCGCAACACCCTGGTCCGCGGCCGCTGGCTGAGCGGGCGCGAGGTCACCGGCGCGCCCTACCGTGCCGACGTGCTGCAGGTCGACCTGCTCGGGAGGTTCTGATGCGCTGGTTCGCCTTCACGCTCGCGCTGGCGCTGGCGCTGTGCGGCGCCAGCGGTGCCGCCCTGGCCCAGGGCGAACAGGAAAACCGCCTGCGCGAGGCGCTGCGCCGCGCCACCGCGGACCTGCGGGCGACGCAGGACGGCCAGTCCCGGCTGCAGGCCGACCTGAGCCAGGCCCAGGCCCAGCGCGACCAGGCGCTGCGCCAGGTGGCCACGCTGCAGGAACGCGTCGCCGGGCTGGAGAGCCGCGCCGCCGCCCCGGTGCCGGTGCCGGTGCCGGTTGCCGCCGCCCCGGCCGCCAACCAGGCTGAGCTGGATCGGCTGCGCGCGGCGCTGCGCGAAGCCCAGGCGCAGTCCCAGCGCGTGCGCGTGGTGGCGGACCCCGCCGCCAGCCAGCAGGCCCAGGCCCGCGTCGCAGCGGCGCAGCAGGCCGCCGCCCAGGCGGATGCCGCGCTGAAGGCCTGCATCGACCAGAACCGCGCCCTGCTGGCCGCCAGCACGGAACTGCTGCGGCTGCACGAAAGCGCCGATTTCCGTTGGCTGCTGGTGGCCAGTGCGGAGCCGGTCCTGGGCCTGTCCCGCGTCCGGCTGGAGAACATGGTTCAGGACCTGGAGGACAAGCTGCGCCAGGGGCGTTGCGCCGCCCGATGACCGTCCTGCCATTCCGCGCGCCGCCCCGCGCCTGGGCGCTGGCGCTGGCGCTGCTGCCGGGCGTGGCGCTGGCCCAGGTGCCGGAGGCGCCTGTTGCCGCCGGCGCCGTGGTGGCCCGCCGCGGCGAAGTGACGCTGACCGACCAGCAGGTGCGCGCCATGCTGGCCGACCTGCCCGACGACGCACGCCGCCAGTTGGCACGCGACCACGCTGCATTGGCGGCGCTGATCCGCAACCGCGTGCTGAGCCTCAGCCTTGCGGCGGAAGCCGAGGCAGCGCAGCTCGACCGGCTGCCCGACGTGGCGCGCCGGCTGGACCGCACCCGCCAGGACACCCTGGCCGAGGCCTATCTGGAAAGCGTTGCCGGCCTGCCGCCGGACTACCCCGGCGAGGCCGAGCTGCAGGCGACCTACCAGGCCAATCGCGGCCAGTTCATGGTGCCGCGGCAGTATCGGCTGGCGCAGATCTTCCTGGCCGCGCCGCCTGGCGCGCCGGGCGAGGCGGCGCTGCGCCGGATGCGCGAATACCGTGCCCAACTGACCGCCGCCCGCAATCGCGCCGACTTTGCCGACCTGGCCCGCCGCCATTCCGAGGACCGCACCACCGCCGCCCACGGCGGCGAGCTGGAATGGACGCGCGAGGACCGGCTGCTGCCGGCGGTGCGCGACGTGGCCAAGGGGCTGGAGGACGGCGCGGTCAGCGAGCCGATCCGCAGCCCGGATGGCTGGCACCTCATCAAGCTGATCGGCACCCGCACCGCGGCGCCGGCGGCCTTCGCCGAGGTCCGGCCGGAGCTGGTCACGCTGCTGCGCCAGCAACGTGCCGCCGAGTTGCGCCGCCAGGCGCTCAACGAACTGCTGCGCCGGGCCCCGGTGATGGTGGACGAGATCCAGCTGGGCCGCCTGACGCCCTGATTGCCGGGCCAGGCGCCAACGGCGCCCGCCGTCGCGGCCAGGCGCCATCGGCGCCGCTGCCGCGCCCCCCGCTGGCCCAGCCAGGCCGAGCGGGCATGGCGCCGGCGCGCCCGCCCCGTGCTAAGCCAGGGCCGACCGATGCCCGACCCCGTTGCCTCGCCCCTCCCGCTGTCCCTCACGCGCCTGATGCTGCGGGACTTCCGCAGCTATGCCGATGTCACGCTGCCGCTGCACGGCCGGCTGCATGTCATCATGGGCGAAAACGGCGTCGGCAAGACCAACCTGTTGGAAGCCATCAGCCTGCTCGGTCCTGGCCGCGGCCTGCGTGGCGCCCGCACCGTGGAATTCGCCCGCCACAGCCCGGAAGGCCAGCGGCCCTGGGCCGTTGCCGGCCGGTTCCAGTCGCCGCAGGGCGAATTCCAGCTCGGCACCGGTACGCCGGAGGGGGGCCCGCTGGAACGCCGGGTGTTCCGGTTGGACAACGTGCCGCTGAAATCCCAGGCCGAACTGGCCGAGCGCGTCGCCGCCGTCTGGCTGACGCCGCAGATGGACCGGTTGTTCCAGGACGGCGCCAGCGACCGCCGGCGCTTCCTCGACCGCCTGGTCTGGGCGCTGGAGCCGCACCACGCGCGGGAGGTGGGCGCCTACGACCACGCCATGGCCCAGCGCAACCGCCTGCTGCATGAGGGGCGCGCCGCGGCGCGCGGGGCCAGGTTCGCGGACGCGTCCTGGCTGGCGGGGCTGGAGGACCAGATGGCCCGCCACGGCGTTGCCGCCGCCGCCGCCCGGCGCGGCCTGGTGGGCCGGCTCAACGCCACGCTGGCCAGCGGCCTCACCGGCGCCTTCCCGGCCGCGCTGCTTGAACTGGCCTGCCCGATGGCCCAGGCGCTGGACCAGCAGCCCGCCCTGGCGGTGGAGGAGGCCTGGCGCGCCGCCTGGGCGGCCTCCCGTGGTCGCGACGCCGCCGCCGGCGCCACCCTGCAGGGGCCGCACCGGGCCGAGCTGGGCTTCATCCACCTGCCCAAGGGCATTCCGGCGGCGCTGTGTTCCACCGGCGAGCAGAAGGCCCTGCTGGTGGCCGTGGTGCTGGCCCATGCCGCGCTGATCGCCGCTGGGCGTGGCTTTGCGCCGCTGCTGCTGCTGGACGAGGTCGCCGCCCACCTGGACGCCACCCGGCGGGAGGCGCTGTTCGCGGCGCTGGTCGGGCTGCCGGCCCAGGTCTTCCTGACCGGAACGGACGCCGCGGTATTCGCCCCCCTGCGCGGCCAGGCGCAGGGCCTGCGCGCCTGCCCTGGAATCCTCGTTCCGGCTACCGATTTCCCGATGCCCTAGGCCTCGGGAGTCACTATATTGCCATGCGAATCATCCCGATATTTTTCAAGGAGTTGTCGCCGGCATGAGCGACCCCGCCGCGCGCGCCGAACCCACCCCGGAGAACACCCAGTTCGGTGAGGGCGGCGAAGACTACACCAGCTCATCCATTACGGTGCTGCGCGGCCTGGAAGCTGTCCGCAAGCGGCCGGGCATGTACATCGGCGATACCGATGACGGCTCCGGCCTGCACCACATGGCGTTCGAGATCATCGACAACGCGGTGGACGAGGCCCAGGCCGGCTTCGCCAGCCGTTGCGACGTGGTGCTGAACGGCGACGGCAGCGTCACCGTGCGCGACGACGGCCGCGGCATCCCGACCGATATCCACCACGAGGAAGGCGTCTCCGCCGCCGAGGTGGTGCTGACCCGGCTGCACGCCGGCGGCAAGTTCAACCAGAACAGCTACAAGGTCTCCGGCGGCCTGCACGGCGTCGGCGCCGCCGTGGTCAACGCGCTGTCGGAATGGATGGAAGTGCGCATCTGGCGCAACGGCACCGAGCACTTCATCCGCTTCGAGCACGGCGAGACGGTGCAGCCGCTGAAGGTCGTCGGCACGTCCGACAAGCACAACGGCACCGAGGTCACCTTCAAGCCGTCCAGCGGCACCTTCACCAAGGTGGAATACGAGTTCGCCATCCTGGAACGCCGGCTGCGCGAGCTGGCCTTCCTGAACAGCGGCCTGGCGATCTCGCTGAAGGACGACCGGCATGTGCCGGCGCAGGAAATCTTCTTCCAGTTCAAGGGCGGCCTGGTCGCCTTCGTCGAGTGGCTGGACCAGGGCAAGGAACCGCTGTTCCGCCCGCCGGTCAGCCTGGTGACGAAGGAAACGGAGGGCATTCGCGTCGAACTGGCGATGTGGTGGAACAACACCCCGCGCGAGGTGGCGCTGTGCTTTACCAACAACATCCCGCAGCGGGATGGCGGCACCCACCAGGCCGGCTTCCGCCAGGCGCTGACCCGCGTGGTGATGAAGTACGCCGAGGACCTGGCCAAGAAGGAAAAGGTCGAGCTGATCGGCGACGACATGCGGGAGGGCCTGACCGCGGTCCTCAGCGTCAAGGTGCCGGACCCGAAGTTCAGCAGCCAAACGAAGGACAAGCTGGTCTCCTCCGAGGTCACGCCGGTGGTCCACATGGCGGTGGCCGATGCGCTGACCCACTGGTTCGAGACCCACCCCAAGGAAGCGAAAATCGTCATCGAGCAGGTCGTGCTCTCGGCGGCCGCCCGCAAGGCGGCGCAGTTGGCGCGCGACAAGGTCGGCCGCAAGAACGCGCTGGAGTTCAGCACGCTGCCGGGCAAGCTGGCCGACTGCCAGGAGAAGGACCCGAGCAAGTGCGAGCTGTTCCTGGTCGAGGGTGACAGCGCCGGCGGTTCCGCCAAGCAGGGCCGCAACCGCGTCTTCCAGGCGATTTTGCCGCTGAAGGGCAAAATCCTGAACGTGGAGCGGGCGCGGCTCGACAAGATGCTGTCCAGCGCCGAGATCGGCACGCTGATCACCGCGCTCGGCACCGGCATCGGCAGCGGGGAGCCAGCCAAGGGCGGCTTCGATGCCAACAAGCTGCGCTACCACCGCATCGTCATCATGACCGACGCCGATGTCGACGGCAGCCATATCCGCACGCTGCTGCTGACCTTCTTCTTCCGCCAGATGCCGGAGCTGATCGAGCGCGGCCACCTCTACATTGCGCAGCCGCCGCTGTACCGGGCCAAGCGCGGCAACGACGAGCGCTACCTGAAGGACGACCTGGCGCTGGAAAACTTCCTGCTGGAGAAAGCGCTGGCCGGTGCCCGGCTGCGCCTGGCCGATGGCCGCGAGGCCGCCGGCGAGGAGCTCCGCACCGAGGTGGAACTGCTGCGCGAGATCGCCATGCGCGTCCGCCGCCTGGCCGCCAACGTGCCGGCCGAGATCGTCGAGCAGGCGGCGCTGGCCGGGGCGCTGACGCTGGACGAGACCCGCGCGCTGGCCGCCGGCCAGGCGCTGGCGGCGCGGCTGGACGCCCTGGCGCTGCCGAGCGAGCGCGGCTGGATCGCCTCCACCGGGCCGGAAGGCCTGCAGGTGGCCCGCACCGTGCGTGGCGTGGCGGAACGCCATGCGTTGAACGCCTCCGCGCTGCGCAGTGCCGATGCGCGCTGGCTGGACGAACGCCGCGCCATCCTGCTCAGCGAGTTCGGCAATGGCGCCACCCTGCTGCTGGACAGCAGCGAGCAGGCGGTGGGCGGCCCGATGTCGGCGCTGGACCGCATCCTGGCGCAGGGTCGCCGCGGGCTCAGCATCCAGCGCTTCAAGGGCCTGGGCGAGATGAACCCCGAGCAGCTGTGGAAGACCACGCTGGACCCCAACATCCGCACCCTGCTGAAGGTGCAGGTCACCGATGTGGAGGATGCCGAGACCGTGTTCTCCACGCTGATGGGCGATGTGGTGGAACCACGCCGCGACTTCATCGTGACCAATGCGCTGAAGGTCGCGAACCTCGACATCTGAGCGCCCGCCGCCGAGCCGTCATCCGAAGGAGTCAAGGCCAGCATGACCGACCCCACGAAGGATGCCAGCCCGGCCGGCCGCGACGATACGGTCGAGTTGGCGCAGACGCGCCCGCTCGACATCGGCGCGCAGCAGACCCGCACCGAGCACGACCTGCTCGGCGAAGCGGAGGTTCCCGTGCAGGCCTATTGGGGCATCCACACCAAGCGCGCGGTGGAGAACTTTCCCATCACCGGCGTGCCGGTCGGCCACTTCCCGGAATTCGTCCGCGCCCTGGTGCTGGTCAAGCAGGCCGCCGCCCGCGCCAACAAGCGGCTGGGCCACCTGTCCGCGGCCAAGGCCGACGCCATCGACCAGGCCTGCGCCCGCATCGCCGCCGGGCGGGACTTCCATGACCAGTTCGTGGTGGATGCGGTGCAGGGCGGCGCCGGCACCTCCACCAACATGAACACCAACGAGGTCGTCGCCAACGTGGCGCTGGAGCTCATGGGCCGCCCCCGGGGCGACTACGCCAGCCTGCACCCGAACGACGACGTCAACATGTCGCAATCCACCAACGACGCCTACCCGACCGCGCTGCGCCTGGCGGTGATCCTGGCCACCACGCCGCTGGTCGACGCGCTGGACGAACTCGCCTTCGCCTTCAAGTCCAAGGCGGTCGAGTTCGGCGACGTGCTGAAGATCGGCCGCACCCAGCTGCAGGACGCCGTGCCGATGACGCTCGGCCAGGAGTTCGATGGCTTCCACGCCACCATCAAGGAAGACGTCGCCCGCCTGCGCGAGGTTTCGGCGCTGTTCCGCGAGGTCAACCTCGGCGCCACCGCCATCGGCACCGGCATCAACGCCGACCCGCGCTATGCCTCCCTGGTGGTCGAGGAACTGGCGCGGGCGGCCCGCCAGCCGATGGTGCTGGCCTCCAACCTGATCGAGGCGACCTCCGACATGGGCGCCTTCGTGCTGTTCTCGGGCGTGCTGAAGCGCGTCGCGGTGAAGCTCTCGAAGATCTGCAACGACCTGCGCCTTCTCTCCAGCGGCCCGCGCGCCGGCTTCGGCGAAATCCGGCTGCCCGCGGTCCAGGCCGGTTCCTCCATCATGCCCGGCAAGGTCAACCCGGTGATCCCGGAAGTGGTGAACCAGGTGGCCTACCTGGTCATCGGCTACGACCTGACCGTGACGATGTGCGCCGAGGGTGGCCAGCTGCAGCTCAACCCCTTCGAGCCGACCATCGGCTACAGCGTGCTCAGCTCGCTCCGCGTGCTGACCGCCGCCATCGACACGCTGACCCGGCGCTGCATCCTCGGCATCGAGGCCGATCGCGAACATTGCCTCAGCCTGGTCGAGAACAGCATCGGCCTGGTCACCGCCCTGGTCCCCACCCTCGGCTATGAGGCGTGTTCCCGCCTGGCCAAGCGCGCGCTGGCGGAAAAGCGCCGCATCGCCGAGCTGGTGCTGGAGGAGGGCCTGCTGACCGAGGCGCAACTGACCGAGCTGCTGAAGCTGGAGGCCATGACCCGGCCTTCGCGTGCCGCCACCATGCTGCCCGGCCTGAAGGCGTAGCCCAGCCCGGCCGGCGCGCGCGCCGTGCCGCCGCTCAGTCCCGGGTGAAGGTGGTCGGGTGCGCGTACTCGAACCGCGGAATGCCCGCCAGCGCCTGGCGCTGCGCGCCGGCCGGGTCATTGGCCACGCTGGCCTGGTTGCCCAGCAGCATGGTCGGCCGTGTCTCGCCATCATAAACAGGCCAGTTCGGCACGTCCGGCGCCTGCGGCCGTCCGGTGCGGGCGAAGTTGGCCCATAGCGCCATCATCCGGCTGCGCACCGCGGGCAGTTCCGGGCCATGGCCGATGAAGTCCGTGGCGATGTCGGTGTTGCCGAACACGAAGGGCAGCTCGGCCGTATGCGGCGTGCGCAGGAAGCCCCCCATCGCCGGGCTGCGCCAGGTGAACATGTACAGCCAGGCCGGCGCGCAGCCCGACGCGGTCTTCAACGCGGCCGCCTGGATCATCCCCATGCGGTAATTCTGGTCCGTGCCGACCATGGCCAGCAGGTCGCTCGGGGTCGCCCCCGGCATCGCGGCGCGATAGGTGGCCAGCACGCGGTCGGTGGTCGCGGCATCGATCCGCAGGAAGCGCTGCACCCGCGCCCGCGCCTGTTCGGCGCTGATGCTGCGGTTGGCGGGGTCATTGGCCAGGTAGAAGGTGATCTCGGTCTCGGCCGAGCCGATCAGCAGCGGAATAGCGGCCGCGGTCGCCGGCGCCCTGGTCTCGAACGGGTGCTCGCTGAAGAACACACCATCCAGCACCGGGCGGAAGTTGTTGGCGCCGCCCTGCGCCGCCACCACCTTCGCCATCGCCGCCAGCAGCTTGTCGGCCGGTTGCTCGCGCAGCCGCGCCGCCTGGCCGGGCTGCAGTCCGAACTCCGCCAGCAACCCATGCGCCGCGCGGCCGGCATCCTCCGGCGAGGCCAGCTTCAGCGCGCCGGAACCGCTTTCCATGATCGCCCGGTGGAACAGCCCCTTGGCGCTCGGCGCGGTCATCACCGCGCTGACCTTCGCCGCCCCGCCCGACTGGCCGAAGATGGTCACGTTGCCGGGGTCGCCGCCGAAGGCCGCGATGTTGTCACGCACCCAGCGCAGCGCGGCCACCATGTCGGCCACGCCGTTGTTGCCGGCGCCGGGCTCCAGCCCGCTGTCCTGCAGGAAGCCGAAGACGTTCAGCCGGTGGTTCACCGCCACCACCACCACGTCCTGCTCCCGCGCCAGGGCGCTGCCGTCCAGGATCGGGCTGGTGCCGGCCCCGGTGCTCCAGGCCCCGCCATGCAGCCAGACCAGCACCGGCCGCTTCGCCCCATCGCGCAGGCCGGCGGTATACAGGCACAGCGTCAGGCAGTCCTCGGACCGTGGCGCCTGGCTGTCGAGGTAGCGGAACACCGGCAGCGCCCCACCGCGCAGCTGCGGCGCGGTGGGGCCATGCGTCGTGGCCTCGCGCAGCCCGGCCCAGGGCGTCACGGCGGAGGGGGCGGCGAAGCGCTGCGTCGCCGCGGCATAGGGCACGCCCTTGAAGCTGTGGACGCCGTGCAGCGTGGTGCCGCGCAGCTTGCCCAGCGTGGTCTCCACAACCGGTGCGGCGCCCGCCACGGCGGGGCCGGCGGCAACAAGGGCGGCGCAACTGCCCAGCACCATGCGACGGCTGGCTTCGGTCATCGTCGTTTCCCCAGGTATTTTCGCCAGCTTGCCGGATTCGCGGCGCCGTGGCCATGCCCGCCTCAGTCCTGCCAGAACATCCCGGCCCGCATCGGGTGCTGGCCCGCCTCCAGCTCGGCCAGCGAAACTGCCGGCCAGCCGACCTTGTCCGTTGCGCTGTCCCGCCAGGCGTCCACCAGAAGGTCGCGCAGCGCGCTGGCCCCGGCGGCCAGCCGCGCGGTGACGAAGGCGCGCCCGTCGGCGGTGCCGTCGCCCTGGAACGCGCCGCGCTGCTCCAACGCGTACAGCGGCACCACCTGGGCCAGCGTGGCGCCCAGGTAGTCGCGCAGCCGCTCCGCTGGCGTGCAGTCGCAGCGCTGATAGGCCGGCATCGCCGCGGCCACCGCGGGCCAGGCCACGGTGCGCCGCACGAACTCGCCCTCGAACCGGGCGTGCAGCCGGCGGTCCTGGCTGAAGCCGCGCGGATTGGGATGGTCGCCCCAGCCATTGAAATGGACCGAAACGTGCAGCGGCTGGCTGGCGTCGGCGACGTAATGGCTCCACACGCCGATATCGTGCAGCGCCAGCGCCAACCGGTGGCGGGCCAGGCGCTCGAACCAGGCCCGGTCGGCATCGGTCGGCGCCAGCCGCACCCCGGCCCGCGCCGCTCGCCACCAGGCCAGGTCGTGGCGTACCTGCTGCCAGCCGCCCAACAGCTCATAAGGCAGGAAGCCGGCGCGATACTGCGTCACCCCGCCGGTGCGCAGTCGGGTATCGTAGGCGTCGCGGCTCGGCGGCAACTCGGCCAGCGGCAGCACGCCGAACACCCGCCCGGCCTCATCAAGGTCGACGTAGTGGCCAGGGTCGCGGTCGGCGTCATGCGGATTGCCGGCGCCCTTCGACAGGTCCGGCTCCGGCCCCAGCTCCGCCACCAGCGCCGCCGCTTCCGGCGAGCGAAGTTCCTCCGGCAGCTCCGCCGGCAGCGCCTGCATGGCCAGCAGGCTGACCTGATGGTGCCCGGTATGGCCCCAGGCCCAGGCGGGGCCGGCACCCAGTGCGGACCCTGCAAGCATCACGGCAATGGCCGCCATCAGGCGCATCGGCATCTCCCGGCATCCTGCTGCCCATATAGCCGTGGCGCGGCCTGTGCGGCATCCCGGCACCGCCGCCGAAAGAAAAATGCGGCCGAGCGGAAACGGAACCGGCTTCCCCCTGTTGTCCTGCGGCGCGGCAGCAAGGGAAACGGCGGATGCAGGCGAAACTCGTGACGGCAGCACCGTCGATCCGGCCGCGCTCCCCGGTGCGCTCCGGGTCGCCCTTTCCGCTTGGCGCCACGTGGGACGGGCTGGGCGTCAACTTCGCGTTGTTCTCGGCCCACGCCACCAAGGTGGAGCTCTGCCTGTTCGACGAGGCCGGCCAGACCGAACTCGAACGCGTCGAGCTGCCGGAATATACCGACGAGGTCTGGCACGGCTACCTGCCGCATGCCCGCCCCGGCACCATCTACGGCTACCGCGTGCACGGCCCCTATGAGCCCTTGGCCGGCCATCGCTTCAACCCGCACAAGCTGCTGCTGGACCCCTATGCGCGTGCCACGGTCGGCGAGCTGACCTGGGGCCCGGAGCTGTTCGGCTACCAGCTGGAAAGCGAGGACGACCAGACCTTCGACGAACGCGACAGCGCCCACCTGATGCCGAAGTGCCGCGTCATCGACCCCGCCTTCACCTGGGGCCGGGAACGCAGCCCGGCCGTGCCGTGGGAGCGCACGATCTTCTACGAGACCCATGTGAAGGGCTTCACCAAGCTGCGCCACGACCTGCCCGAGGAGGTGCGCGGCACCTATGCCGGCCTGGCCTCGCCGGAGGTGGTGGCCTATCTGCGCCGGCTCGGCGTCACCTCGGTCGAGCTGCTGCCGGTGCATACCTTCGTCGACGACAACTTCCTGCTGGAAAAGGGGCTGAAGAACTACTGGGGCTACAACAGCATCAGCTTCTTCTCGCCCGCCATGCGCTACGCCCGCAACCCCGCCTTCGCCTTCTCGGAGTTCAAGGAGATGGTCGCCCGGCTGCACGACGCCGGGCTCGAGGTCATCCTCGACGTGGTCTACAACCACACCGCCGAGGGCAATGAGCGCGGCCCGACCATCTCGTTCAAGGGCATCGACAACGCCAGCTACTACCGCCTGCTGCCGGACCAGCCGCGCTACTACATCAACGACACCGGCACCGGGAACACGCTGAACCTCTCGCACCCCCGCGTGCTGCAGATGGTCACCGACAGCCTGCGCTACTGGACCACGGAAATGCGCGTGGACGGCTTCCGCTTCGACCTGGCGACCATCCTCGGCCGCGAACCCTATGGCTTCGACGAGGGCGGCGGCTTCCTGGATTCCTGCCGCCAGGACCCCGTGCTGAGCCAGGTCAAGCTGATCGCGGAACCCTGGGATTGCGGCCCCGGCGGCTACCAGGTCGGCGGCTTCCCGCCCGGCTGGGCCGAGTGGAACGACCGCTACCGCGACACCGTCCGCGCCTTCTGGAAGGGCGATGAGGGCCAGGCCGCCGAGATGGCCGCCCGTGTCACCGCCTCGGCCGACAAGTTCAACCGCCGCGGGCGCAAGCCATGGGCCAGCGTGAACTTCCTGGCGGCGCATGACGGCTTCACTCTGCATGATCTGGTCAGCTTCAACGACAAGCACAACGAGGCGAATGGCGAGGGCAACAAGGACGGTCATTCGCACAACCTGTCCTGGAACCATGGCGTCGAAGGCCCGACCGACGACCCCGAGATCGTCGCCACGCGCGAACGCCAGAAGCGCAACATGCTGGCGACGCTGCTGTTCTCCCAGGGTACCCCGATGCTGCTGGCCGGCGACGAGCTCGGCCGCACCCAGCACGGCAACAACAACACCTACTGCCAGGACAACGAGCTGAACTGGCTGGACTGGCCCGGCATCGACGACGCCGGCCGAAGCCTGGCCGCCTTCACCCGCAAGCTGATCGCGCTGCGCCAGGGCTTCCCCGTGTTGCGCCGCGGCCGTTTCCTGACCGGCACGCTGAACGAGGAACTCGGCGTCAAGGACGCCACCTGGGTCACGCCATCGGGCACCGAGATGGAGCAGCAGCATTGGGCGGATGCCAGCACACGCTGCTTCGGCGTGCTGCTGGACGGCCGCGCCCAGGTCAGCGGCATCCGCCAGCGCGGCAGCGACGCCACGCTGCTGCTGGTGCTGAACGCGCATCACGACGTCGTCGAGTTCTCGCTGCCGGAACCGCCGGCCGGCGAGCGGTGGCTGTTGCTGATCGACACCAACCGGCCCGAGCTGGACGAGCCCGAGCCGTTCGAGTTCGGCCATTCCTACCTGGTCACCGGCCGTTCCCTGCTGCTGCTGGTGTTGCGGCCGGAACGCGGCGGTGGCGTGGCCTTGGCCGAGGCGCGGGCCGGGCTGCTCGCCGGCGTCGAGCCGCCGCCCTTCCCCACCACGGAGGACTGACCGGCGGCGGGCCGCGGGCTACAGCCGCTGCCCGCCGCTGGCGTCCAGCACCTGTCCGGTCACCCAGCGGCCGTCCTCCGAACAGAGGAAGGCCACCACCGCCGCGATATCCTCGGGCTGCCCGACGCGGCGCAGCGCCACCGTCTCGGCAATCGCCTGGCTCAGCACCGGGTCGGTCGCGCGCTGGTTCATCTCGGTCGCGGTGGCGCCCGGTCGCACCGCATTCACCGTGATCCCGCGCGGCCCGAGCTGATTTGCCAGCAGCAGCGTCAGCGTCTCCAGCGCCGCCTTGGAAGGCGCATAGGCCGCCATGAAGGCGTAGGGGTTGCGCACCCCCATCGAGGACACATTGACGATCCGCCCGCCATCGGCCAGCCGCGGGATCGCCCCCTGGATCAGGAAGAATGGCGCTTTCAGGTTCACCTGCAGCACGTGGTCCAGCGCCGCCGGGTCGGCCTGCTCGATCGTCAGTCCGCCGCCGGTGCCGGCATTGTTGACCAGCACGTCCAGCCGCGCCGTGCCGAACGCCGCCGCCATCAGCGGATCCAGCGCTGGCCAGAAGCCGGCGACGGCGGCGGGGTCGCCCAGGTCGGCGCCAAAGGCCATCGCCTGGCCGCCGGCGGCGACGATCTCGGCCACCACCGCTTCCGCCGCGGCGGCGCGGCTGG
>CAIMOR010000528.1 GCA_903843125.1 uncultured Rhodospirillales bacterium | reverse complement strand
TGATCCTTCGGCTCACCGTGTTCCTGGTGCTGTTCGTGCTGCTGGCGCACCTGGCCTTCCATCGGCCGCCGCTGGAAAGCTTCATGTTCGCCATCGCGCTCGCGGTGGGCCTGACTCCTGAGCTGCTGCCGATGGTCACCACCGTCACCCTCTCGCGCGGCGCCATGCGCATGGCGCGCAAGAAAGTGGTGGTGAAGCGCCTGGCCGCCATCCACGACCTCGGCGCCATGGACGTGCTCTGCACCGACAAGACGGGCACGCTGACCGAGGCGCGCATCACCCTGGCCGAGACCACCGACGACCGCACCCGGGAGCTGGCCGCGGTCAACGCGCTGCTGGCCGCCGGCCAGCCGACCCCGCTGGACGAGGCGATCATCAGCGCCGCCGGGCGCGAGGCGGCCGAGCACTATCGCAAGCTCGGCGAATGCCCGTTCAGCTTCGAACGCCGCCGCAGCTCGGTGCTTGTGGAGCATGATGGCCGCCGCCTGCTGGTGGTGAAGGGCGCGCCGGAAGCGGTGCTCGCCGCCTGCGCCGCGCCACCCGCCGACGCCCATGCGGAAGCCGAGCGCCGCGGCGCCGAGGGGTTGCGCCTGCTCGGCGTGGCCTGCCGGGAGGTGGCGGTGGACGAGGATTGCGGCACGCCGGCCTGCGAGACCGGCCTGGCCTTCGTCGGCTTCTGCGCCTTTCTCGACCCGCCGAAGGAAAGCGCGGGGGTGGCGGTGCAGCGGCTCGCCGGGCTCGGCGTGCGGGTCAAGGTCATCTCGGGCGATGCCGCGCCGGTGGTGCGCCACCTGGTCACCGCGCTGGCGCTGCCCTGCCGCGGCCTGCTGACCGGCGAGGAGATCGACGCGCTGGAAGGCAATGCCCTGGCCGACCGGGTGGACGACGTGGACATGTTCGCCCGCGTCAGCCCGGACCAGAAGCGCCGCGTCATCGTCGCGCTGAAGGCGCGCGGCCATACCGTCGGCTTCATCGGCGACGGCATCAACGACGCGCCGGCGATCCACGCCGCCGATGCCGGGCTTTCGGTCGAAGGCGCCACCGATGTGGCCCGCGCCGCCGCCGACCTGATCCTGCTGGCGCCCGACCTCGGCGTGCTGGCCGATGGCGTGGAGGAAGGCCGCCGCACCTATGCCAACGTGATGAAGTACGTGCGGATGGGCACCTCCTCCAACTTCGGCAACATGCTGTCCATGGCGGTCGCCAGCCTGTTCATTCCCTTCCTGCCGCTGCTGCCGGCGCAGATCCTGCTGAACAACCTGCTCTACGACCTCAGCGAGACCGGCATTCCGTTCGACAATGTCGACCCCGCCGACCTGGCCCGGCCGCACGGCTGGGACATGCGGCAGGTGCTGCGCTTCACCCTGGTGATGGGGCCGCTCTCCTCGGTCTTCGACCTGGCCACCTTCGCCATCCTGATGCTCGGTTTCGCCGCCTCGCCGGAGGAGTTCCGCACCGCCTGGTTCGTGGAAAGCATGGCGACGCAGATACTGGTGATCTTCCTGATCCGCACCGCCGGCCCGGCCTGGCGCGCCACCCGGCCGCATCTGGCGCTGACCATCACCTCGCTCGGCGCGTTGGCGGTGGCGCTGGGGCTGGCGCTCGGCCCGCTGGCACCGATCCTCGGCTTCGCGCCGATGCCCGGCGCCCTGCTGGCCAGCATCGGCGGGCTGGTGCTGCTGTACCTGCTGCTGGCGGAGGGGCTGAAGCGCTTCGCCGTGCCGCGCTGAGCGCCCGTTCGCCGCGGCGGAGCCTGGGTCATGCAGGACACGCCCGGGCCGCGACCACCGCGCCCTGCGCGGTGACCACGGCCCAGGCGCGGGGCCTCAGCCCTTCTTCACGTTCCAGAACACCGGGAAGCCACGCAGCACCCCGGTGACGTTGGTGCGGTACGCGGTCTGCTGCACGAACTGGCCGAGCGGAATGCTGGGCACGTCCTGCATCGCCTGCACCTGCATGTCGCGGCAGATCGCCTGCTGCGCGGCCAGGTCCGGCGCCGCGAACCAGGCGTTGCGGTACTCCTCCAGCTTCTCGCTGACGCACCAGCCCGGCCAGCCCGCGGGGTCGTTGCCATTGCCGCGTACCGCGTAGTGGTTGGACGGGTCCAGGTGGTCCACGCCTTCCCAGCCGGTGCTGAAGCAGCTCCAGCCGCCTTGGTCCACCGGGCCCTTGTTGTTGCGCCGCTGCAGCATGGTGCCCCAGTCGGTCGCGACATAGTCGATGTTCATGCCGATCTGCTTGAACATGTCGGCCGCCACGTCGCCGATGGCCTTGAACTGCGGATAGTCGGTCGCGACCAGCATCGCCACCTTCTCGCCGGCGTAGCCCGCCTCGCTCAGCATCCGCTTGACCTTGGCGATGTCGCGCGGGCCCTTGAACGGGTCGAGGCCGGCCTCGCTCGCCATCGGCGTGCCGGGGCAGAAAATGCCGTGCGGCGTGTGGTAGTCCTTCGGGTCGGTGCCGACGATCGCCTGCATCATCGCCGCCTGGTCTATCGCGTGCAGCACGGCGCGGCGGATGGCGGGGTTGTTGAACGGCGGCTGCAGGTGGTTCAGCCGCATCATGTTGACGGCACCGCTGAAGTTGATGGTGTCCAGCTTGATCCGCCGGTCGCGCTTCAGCAGCGGCCACAGGTCGTGCGCCGGGTTCTCCCACCAGTCCTGCTCGCCCTGCTGCAGCGCCGAGGCCTTGGTCGAGGCATCCGGGATCGTGGTCCACTCCACCCGGTCGAAGTGCACGACCTTGGGGCCGGAATTCCAGTCCGGCGTGCCGCCCTGGCGGGGCACGTACTTGTCGAACTTCTCGTACACCGCGCGCGCGCCGGCCACCCGCTCGCTGGCCACCCAGCGGAACGGCCCGCTGCCCACCATGTCGGTCAGCTGCTTGAACGGGTCGGTCTCGGCGAAGCGCTCCGGCATCATCGCCGGCATCGGCGAGGTGATCTTGCCCAGCGCATCCGGCAGCAGCGGGAAGGGCCGGTTTAGCCGGAACAGAATGGTCCGGTCGTCCGGCGCGCTGAGTTCGTCGGTCGCCGCCATCAGCGCGCTGCCCAGCGCATCCCGCTTGGCCCAGCGCCTGATGCTGGCGACGCAGTCGCGCGCCGTCACCTTCTCGCCGTCGTGCCACAGCAGGCCGGGGCGCAGCGTCAGCGTCCACAGCTTGCCGTCGTTGCCGACGACATGGCCCTCCACCATCTGCGGCGAGGCCTTGAAGTGGCCGTCCATGCCATACAGCGTGTCGTAGACCATGTGGCCATGGCCGCGGGTCACGTAGGCCGTCGTGCCATGCGGGTCGAGGTAGCTGAGGTCGATCTGCGGCACGAATTTCATCACGCCGGCGCCCTGGGCGCGGGCGAGGCGTGGCGCGGCCAAGGCGGCGGCGCCGACAACGAGAAGGTCGCGGCGCTTCATGCGGCGAGGCCCTTGGCGGAAACGGTCATGACGCTCTCCTGGCTTGGATGGCGGACCGGCGGCTCCCTGTTGCGGTCAGCCTAGAGCATTCGCCGGGCCGGTGAATACGGCGGCCGCGCAAATTCCCGCCGCCGCCGGAGGCTGGCGCAAATCGGCGCGGAAGCGAAGCGAATAAGCGCGCGCGCCCGGCTCAGTCCGCCAGTTGCAGCACCTCGCGGCTGCGCATCACGCGCTCACCCCAGACCCGGTCGAACTCGGCCACCATCGCGGCCAGCGCGGCCGAACCCGCCAGCGCCTCCACGGCCTCGACCGAAGCGAACTCATAGAAGGCGTAGTGCACCCCCGGCGCGGTCCGGCTCCAGTACCGCCAGGCCCGCTGCGCCCCGAACGCCTCCAGCGCCTGCGGCAGGTGTTCCACCTGGTACCAGCGGTCGAAGCGCGGCCGGTCCTCGGCCTCGGCCAATAACGAGCGCACCATGAAGCAGCCCCTGGGCATCCTCGCCTCCCCACTTTTGGCGCAGCCTAGCCCCGGCGCGGCGCTTCGCGCTATGCCCGGCTGACCAGCACGGGACACCAGCATGCCCCCCACGCGGCCGAGCCCCGGCAAGCCCCGCAATCTCGCCCTGATCACGCTGGCTCAGGTGCTGGCGCTGTCCGTCTGGTTCGCCGGTACCGCCGCCGGCCCGGGCATGGCACGGGAGGCTGCGCTGCCGCCCGGCTTCCAGGCGCTGCTGACCAGCGCGGTGCAGGCCGGCTTCGTCCTCGGCACGCTGGCCAGCGCGGTGCTGGGCCTGGCGGACCGGTTGGACCCGCGCCGGCTGTTCGCCACCGCGGCGCTGCTGGGCGCGCTGGCCAATGCCGCCATCCTGCTGCTGCCACCGGGCGCCGAGGCCGCCATCCTTGCCCGCCTGGCCACCGGCATCGCCCTGGCCGGAGTTTACCCGGTGGGCATGAAGCTGGCCGCCGGGTGGGCCGACCGCAACGATGCCGGCCTGGTGGTCGGACTGCTGGTCGGCGGCCTGACGCTGGGCTCGGCCTCGCCGCACCTGGTCAACGCCTTCGGCGGGCTGGACTGGCGCCTGACCCTGGCCGCCGCCTCGGCCTCGGCGATGGTCGGCGCCGGCCTGATGGCGCTGGTCTCGCTCGGCCCGCGCCACGCCCCGGCGCCGCCCTTCCGCCCCGCCGCTGCGCTGCGGCTGTGGCGCAATCGTGCCACACGGCTCGCCACCCTCGGCTACCTTGGCCACATGTGGGAGCTGTATGCCATGTGGACCTGGGTCGGCCTCTACCTGGCCGCCAGCTTCGCCGCCTGGCGCGGCGCCAGTCCCAACCCGGCCGAGGCCGCGCTCGCCACCTTCGCCGTCATCGCCGCCGGCGCCGTCGGCTGCGTCGCCGCCGGGGTGCTGGCGGACCGCGTCGGCCGGGTGCGGGTGACCGTCGCCGCCATGGCCGTCTCCGGCAGCTGCTGCCTGCTGGCCGGTCCCATCTTCGGCCTGCACCCGGCGCTGACCATCGCGGTCTGCCTGGTCTGGGGCGTCGCCGTCGTGGCGGACAGCGCGCAATTCTCGGCCAGCATCGCCGAGCTGGCCGATGCCGGCCTGACCGGCACCATGCTGACGGTGCAGACCAGCCTCGGCTTCGCGCTCACGCTGGTCACCATCCAGCTGATGCCGCTGGCGGTGGCCAGCTTCGGCTGGGGCGCCGCCTTCGCGGCCCTGGCGGTGGGCCCGGCGCTGGGCTGCGTCGCCATGCTGCGCCTCGGTGGCAGTGCCGACGCCACGCGCCTGGCCGGCGGCCGGGGTTGAGCCCGCGCCCCCGGCCCGGCCAGCGCTAACCCGGGTTCCGCAGGTTCTCCCGCAGCGTCGCACCGGCATACGCCGTGCGGAACAGCCCGCGCCGCTGCAACTCCGGTACCAGCAGCCGGCCGATCTCCTCGAACGTCGTCGGGAAGATCGTCGGCGGCAGGATGAAGCCGTCGCAGGCCTCGGCCTCGAACCAGTCCTGCATATGATCCGCCACCATTGCCGGCGTGCCGGCCAGCAGCGCCCGTGGCCGCCGCACCGCCTCGGCGAAGCTGATGCCCTTGTCCCTGGCCACCTGCAGCATGCGGTCCCGATGCCCCTGGACGCCCTGGTTGCTGCCGGGCCGGTCCAGCGCCTCGGGCGTCATCGCCGTGTTGAGGTCCGCCACCACGGACCACGAGCTTGCCGCCACCACCAACTCCGGGTCCACCAGGCTTTCCAGGTATGCGGCCTTTTCCCGTGCGATGCTCTCGGTCTCCCCCAGCACCACCGTTACCGAGGGCAGCACCTTGCACTCCTCCGGGTCGCGCCCCAGCGCCACCATGCGGGCGCGGATATCGGTGCGGTATTCCAGCGCATCCGCCTTCGTGCCGGGCGTGCAGAACAACGCCTCCGCCCAGCGCGCGGCGAAGGCGCGGCCGCGTGGCGAGGAGCCCGCCTGCATGATGGTCGGCCGCACCTGCGGGCTGCGCGGCGTGCAGGCCGGCCCGCGCGTGTTGACGTAGCGGCCTTCGTAGTTGGTGTAGTGGATCTTCGCCGGGTCGGCGAAGGCGCCGGCCTCGCGGTCCAGCAGCAGCGCGTCGGCCTCCCAGCTGGTCCACAGCCTGTCGCAGGCTTCCATGACCTCGTCGGCCATGTCGTAGCGCTGCTCCTTCGGCGGCAGGCCGACGCTGCCGTAGTTCAACGCCTCGAAGTCGCGCCCCGTGGTCACCACGTTCCAGGCCACGCGGCCCTTGCTGATGATGTCCAGCGAGCCGAGGTAGCGCGCGATGCTGTAGGCCGGCACGAAGCTGGTCGACAGCGTGATGCCGAGGCCGAGGTGCCTGGTCGCCCGCGCCATCAGCGGCAGCAGCACCATCGGGTCCAGCAGGCCGCTCTGCCCACCGCGGCCGATGAAGTCCGCATGGCTGCCCTTGTACAGGTCCGGCAGGCCCAGGCTGTCGGCGAAGAAGCAGGCATCGAACATCGCCTCCTCCATCACCTGCGCCAGCTTCTCCCACCGCTCCGGCTCGAACACGTCCAGCCGGGCGCTCGGGTGGCGCCAGCTGCTCGGGTAGCTCGCGGCGGGCCCGGCCATCAGGTAGGCCACCAGGTTCATCTTGCGGCCCATCCGGCGGCTCCTTGCATGCGGAGCGGCAGGGTAGGGCGGGGCGATTCGGCGCGCCAGTTGGCGTGCCGCGGCAAAGGCGCCCACAATGGCTGCATGGCCCCTACGATCCTGCGCGACATTCCCTATACCGAAGCCCTGGTCGGCTACGCCGACGACGCCCCGCACAAGGTGCCGCTGCGCCTGGATGCCTACCTGCCGGAGGGCCGCGGCCCGCATCCGGTGCTGGTGGTGGCCTTCGGCGGCGCCTTCCACCGCGGCAGCAAGTCCAACGACGCCTTCCCCGGCGTCGGCGATGCCGGCGACAACACCGCCATGGCGGAATACTGCCGCCGCTTCGCCGCCCAGGGCTTCGCCTGCTTCTCCATCGACTACCGCCTGGCGCCGAGTGACCCCGTGCCCGCCGGCCCGCCGATCATCGCCCAGCCCGACCTGGTGCCGATGGGCCGCATCGCCCAGGTGCGCGAGATCATGGGCCTGCCGCCGGCCACCGCTGCCGACATGGCCCGCACCATGGAAGCCGGCATCGAGGACTTCGTCGCCGCCGTCGCCTTCCTGCGCACCGAACACGCCCGCTTCAACATCGACACCAGCCGCATCGTGTTGGGCGGCTGGTCCGCCGGCGCCCGCTGCGCCCTGTATGCCGCCTATGGCCGGCGTGTCACCTGCCGCGGGGTCATCGCGCTGTCCGGCGTGCTGCAACCGGACGACACCGCACGCTTCCTGGCCACGCCGAAAGGCTTGCCACCGCTGCTGCTGATCGCGGCCGAACGCGACCTCGGCTACATCCAGGAAGGCGCCGGCACGAACATCGCCGCCTTCGCCGCCGCCGGCGTGCCGGGCCACCTGGCGCGGGTGCTGGGCTACGACCATTGGTACCCGGCGGAGGCCCCGACCGACGCCGGCGCCAGCGTGCAGGCGATGATGCAGGCGGCACTGGACAGCTTCACCGGCTGAGCCGTGGCGCCGCCGGGCAAAAAGAAAGCCGCCAACCCGTTGGGGTGGCGGCCCGAGTTATACAGGGAGGCTTCACGTCTGGGAGACGTGGGGTCCGGAGACCCCGTTCCGGGCGAACCCGGAGCGGCGACACCCTAACCCGCGGTCAGGCATGCAGGTCTGGTGAAACCGGTGCGCAGGCATGCGAACGGCGCATGGCCTGCTTCACCGGTCGGCACGCCGCTCAACCTGCGCCGACGCGGCGCGCAGCCGGCGTTGCGGCCGCCCAGGCAGCACGGCGCGCGCAAGCACCCTGCGGTGGCTCAGTGCCCGCCCGCCAACTCGGCCACCAGGAAGTCCCTGAACACCGCCACGCGCTTGGAGTGCCGCATCTCCTCGGGATAGACGAAGAAGGCATCCAGCCGCGGCGCCTTCATCTCCGGCAGCACCTGCAGCAGCCCGGTCAGCTCGCTGCCCATGTAGTCCGGCAGCGCCGCCAGCCCCAGGCCCGACTGCACCGCCCGCAGCATGGCGGTGGTGCTGTTCACCTCCACCGCGGCGCGGCGCGGCGCCCCGGCGCGGCGCCCGGCCTCGCTGAGCCAGTTCACCTCGTCGCTCGGCGGCCGATGGTCGCCCCAGACGATCAACCGGTGCTCGTCCAGGTCCTCGGCCCGCTGCGGTATCCCGGCGCCCTTCAGGTAGTCCGGCGCGCCGACGATCCGCCAGCCGAAGCTGGCCAGGTGCCGCTGGATCAGGTCCGGCTGGCGCGGCGGATGCATGCGGATGGCGACATCCGCCTCGCGCATCGCCAGATCCAGGTCGCTGTCGTCCAGCAGCAGCGTCACGCTGACATCCGGGTACAGCTTGAGGAACCGCGCCAGCCTTGGTGCCAGCCAGGCATTGCCGAAGCCGGTGGTGCTGGTGACCTTAAGTCGCCCGGCGGGTCTTTCCCGGCTTTCGGTCAGCAGCGCCTCGGTCATGGCCAGCTTGGCGAAGACCTCCCGCACCGTGCGGTTCAGCGTCTCGCCTGGCTCGGTCAATATCAACCCGCGGGCGTGGCGGTGGAACAGCGGCACCTGCAGCGCCTCCTCCAGCGCCTGGATCTGCCGGCTGACGGCGGATTGGCTGAGGTTCAGCGTCTCCCCGGCGTGGGTGAAGCTGCCGGCCTCGGCAACGGCATGGAAAACCCGGAGCTTGTCCCAGTCCAACGGCATCACCAGGCGGCCACGGCGGGACTGTCCGCCGGCGCATGGGCCAGGAACTTCTCCGCCTCCAGCGCCGC
Source organism: uncultured Rhodospirillales bacterium (assembly GCA_903843125.1). GTDB lineage: Bacteria > Pseudomonadota > Alphaproteobacteria > Acetobacterales > Acetobacteraceae > CAIMOR01. The sequence goes on along the minus strand of CAIMOR010000528.1, from coordinate 5,437 downwards.
CATGCAGCCGGTGCCGGCTGCGGTGACCGCCTGGCGATAGACCTTGTCCTGCACGTCGCCGGCGGCGAAGACGCCGGGAATGTTGGTGCGCGCCGAACCCGGCACGGTCAGGATATAGCCCTCGGCATCCATCTCCACCTGGCCCTTGAACAGCGCCGTCGCCGGGTCGTGCCCGATGGCGACGAAGACGCCGTCCAGCGCCAGTTCGCTGGTCTCCCCGGTTTTCGTATTGCTCAGCGCCACCGCGCGGGTTGAGGGGAACTTGCCCTCGCTGGCCAGCACGGCGTCCACTTTCGTGTCCCACAGCACCGTCACGTTCGGCAGCGCGAACAGGCGCTCCTGCAGGATACGCTCGGCGCGGAAGCTGTCCCGCCGGTGGATAACGGTGACGTGCTTCGCCAGGTTGGAGAGGTACAGCGCCTCCTCAACCGCGGTATTGCCGCCGCCCACCACCGCCACGTTTTTGCCGCGGAAGAAGAAGCCGTCGCAGGTGGCGCAGGCCGAGACGCCGAAGCCGGACAGTTCCTTCTCGCCGGGAATGCCCAGCCAGCGCGCCTGCGCCCCGGTGCAGATAACCACCGCCTCGGCCACGTAGTCGTCGCCGGAATCGCCCACCGCCCGGAACGGCCGCTTGACCAGGTCGATGCCGGTGATGATGTCCTGCACGATCCGGGTGCCGACATGCTCGGCCTGCTTCTGCATCTGCTCCATCAGAAAGGGCCCCTGGATGGTGCTGGCGAAGCCGGGGTAATTCTCCACGTCGGTGGTGATCATCAGCTGGCCACCCGGCTGCAGCCCGGCCACCACCAGCGGTTTCAGCCCGGCGCGGGCCGCATAGATCGCCGCGGTGTAGCCCGCCGGGCCGGCGCCGATGATGAGGAGGCGGGTGTTATGCGTGGTGGACAAGGCACTGTTCCCGGACTGACAGGTGGGCGTTCGGCAGGTCGCGCATCGGTTCCACAAGGTCGAGTCCCGACCCGCGCCGTGCCCTGGTAGCAAAGCATATTTGAATGCCATGCACAGCGAACAACCCTAACCCTTGCGGACCGCGCACTGAGCAATGATATTGCGCGCGAAGCCTAGCCTCCGCAATGAAATCGACACATATGCACCCTGAACCCGATGCCGAACTCGATGCGGTGGACCGCCAGATCCTGGCGGAGCTGCAACGCGACGGCCGGATGACCAATGTCGAGCTGGCCAAGCGCGTCGGCCTCTCGGCGCCGCCCTGTCTCCGCCGCGTCCGTCGGCTGGAGGAGATCGGCGTGATCCGCGGCTACCACGCCGACCTGGACCCGGTGGCGCTGGGCTACGAGATCACCTTCTTCGCCCTGGTCGCGCTGGAATCCCAGAAGGAGGTCGTGCTGACCGCCTTCGAGGCGATGATGCGCGACTGGCCCGAGGTGCGGGAATGCCACATGATCCGCGGCGGCGGCGACTTCCTGCTGCGCCTGGTGGCGCGCGACACCGCGCATGAGAACGCGCTGACCAGCCAGCTCACCGCTGTCGCCCAGGTTGCCCGGGTGCAGACCCTGCAGACCATCCGCACCGCCAAGGGGGAGGCCGGCGTTCCCGTGCCGGGCTGACCCGCCCCAACGGAGAACCGCCATGCAGAAGATCACCCCCTTCCTCTGGTTCGACGGCCAGGCGGAAGCCGCCGTCGCCTTCTATTGTTCCAGCTTCCGCAATGCCCAGGCCGGCGCGGTGACCCGATACCCCGAGGGCACCCCCGGCCGCGCCGGCACGGTGATGACCGCCAGCTTCACGCTGGAGGGGCTGGAGTTCACCGCGCTCAACGGCGGCCCGCACTACCGGCCCACCCCGGGCGTCTCCTTCGTGGTCCGCTGCGCCGACCAGGCCGAGCTGGATACCCTGTGGGACCGGCTGGCCGCCGGCGGCAAGCCGCTGCAATGCGGCTGGATCACCGACCCGTTCGGCATCACCTGGCAGTTGGTGCCGGCCGAGATGATGGACCTGCTCGGCCGTGGCGATGCCGCGGCGAACCAGCGGCTGATGCAGGCGATGATGCCGATGGTGAAGCTAGACATGGCGGCGCTCCGGCAGGCCTGGCTCGGCGCCGGGCGCTAGGGACCGGTTCGGAACGCATCGAACGGGCCGTGGTCGAAGCTGGCCTGCCACTGACTTCCGCAGAGGCTTGGCCGCAGCCCTAGGTACCTGCGCCGTGGCTACCCGCGAAGGCGCTTAACCACAGCCGAACAGCCCGGCCGCAGCGGGCAGGGCGCCTCAGCGCCCCTGCCGTGCCGCCAGCAGCTGGTCCAACTCCGGCAGCAGCACGATGCCGTCCTGGTCGCTGCCGGAGGAGTGCACCACCAGCCATGTGCAAGGCGCCCCGCTCTCGTTCGCCGGGGCGTGCGGCACGTTGGCCGGGACGTAGACCTGGTCCCCGGTGCGGGCCACCAAGCGCTGCTCCAGCCGCTCGCCGAAATACATCGCGCATTCACCGGCCAGCATGTAGGCGATGGTCTCGATGCCGTCGTGATGATGCGCCCGCGCGACGGCCCCAGGCGGCATCGGCAGCATGTTCATGCAGATGTTCACCGCGCCGACGGTTTCGGCCGAGGCGCCGGCGCCATAGGTGAAACCCTGCTTGCCGACATAGGTCTGGCCCGGCGACACCACCCGCACCCGCTCAGTCTCCGCCATGCTTCGCTCCCTCGGGTTGGCGCCTTGCCATTCTAGCCGAAAGGCGCCCCCGCCGCTATTGCGCCCGCAACCCCAGCGCCGCGATCAGCTCGGCGAAGCGCTTCGTATCGCGCGCGATCTGCGTCGCCACGGCTTCCGGCGTGCTGCCCTCGGCGGTGAAGCCCTGCTCGGCGAAGCGGCGCACCACCTCGGGCGCGGCCAGCGCCCGTACCACCGCCGTGTTCAGTTGCGCCAGGATCGGCGCCGGCACCCCGGCCGGCACCATCAGGCAACTGCCGCTTGAGATGCTGAAGCCGGCAATGCCGGATTCCGCCAGCGTCGGCACCTCCGGCAGATAAGCCCAGGGGTGGTCGATGCTCAGCGCCAGCGGCCGCACCTGGCCGGCCCGCAGCGCCCCCAGCGCCGCCACGTCCAGCAGGCTGAACGCCACCTGGCCGCTGACCAGCGCCACGATCACCTCCGCGGTGCCCCGGTACGGCACATGCACCGCCCGCAATCCGCCCTGGCGCAGCAGCAGCTCGGTCGCCAGATGCGGCCCGGCGCCGATGCCGGTGGAGCCGAACAGCAGCCCGCCCGGCGTGCCGCGCGTCAGCGCCAGGAAGCCGGGCATGTCCGTCACCGGCAGGCCGGGCGCCACCGCCAGCACGAAGGGCGCATCCGCCACGGCCGAAACCGGCACCAGGTCCCGCGCGGGGTCATAGGGCAGGTTGCGGTAAAGGCTGGCCGTGGCGGCGTAGGACAGGTTGTAGGCCAGGTACAGCGTCAGCCCATCCGGCGCCGCCCGCGCCGCCGCGGCCGAGGCGATGGTGGTGCCGGCACCGGGACGGTTCTCGATGACCACCGGCTGGCCCCATTGCCCGGCCAGGTTCTCCCCGATGATGCGCGCCGAGATATCCGCCGAGCCCCCGGGCGGAAACGGCACGATGATCCGCACCGGCCGCGCCGGAAACGGCTCGGCGGCCCGGCTGGGGGTGGCCAGGGCCAGCAGCGGCAGCGCGCGGCGGGGTATGCGCATCGGCGTCAGCCTTCCAGGTTCAGCGGCCAGGCGGCGCCCAGGCCGCGGGCGCATTCCATCGCGGCCGGCGCCTGGGCTTCCAGCGTGGCGCGGTCCATCCGCCCGGTCGGTGCCGCCACGCTGACGCTGCCGACGCAGCCGGGCACGCCATCCAGCCCCGGCGCCAGGATCGGCACGGCGATGGCGCCGATGCTCAGCTCGTTCTCCTCGAAGCTGGTGGCGAAACCGCGCGCCGCCGCCGCTTCCAGGTCTGCCCGCAGCGCGGCTTCGGTCACCAGGGAATGTGGCGTGCGCCGTTCCAGCCCCTGCGCCTGCAGCAGCGCCCAGGCCTCCGGCCACGGCAGGCAGGACAGCCAGGCCTTGCCGGCGGCATGGGTGTTCAGGCCGATCCGCAGCTTGTTGCCGGGCACGATCTGCAGCGTGTGCTGCTGCCGGTTGGCGCCGGCCAGCGCCAGCACCCAGGTGATGCTGTCTCGCTCCACCACGGCCAGCCGCACCAACTCGCCGCTCGCCTCCGCCAGGTTGCGCAGCGCGGGCTGCGCAATCTGCAGCAGCCGAGAGCGGGAGAGCCGCGTCAGGCCAAGGTTGCTCAGCTTGTAGGTCAGCAGGTAGCGGCCGGTATCCTCGCTGCGGAACAGCCAGCCGCTGCGCTCCAGCGTGGCGAGGATCTTGAACGCGGCGCCCTGGTTGGTGCCCAGCCGCTGGCGCAGCGCCGGAAAGGCCAGGCCCTCCGGCGCCTGGGCCAGCCATTCCAGCACCTCCAGTGCCCGGGTCACCGCCAGCAGCGGTTCGGCGCCGGATTCCGCCTGGGGGTCCGGGGCCAGCATCAACCGGCCCTGATGCCGGCGGCGCGCACCACCTCGGCGTATTTCGCCACCTCGGTCACCATGCGGGCACGCAGCGCCTCGGGCGTCGAGGGGTCCGGCTGGAAGCCGCCGGCATGCAGCGCCTGGCGCACCGCCGGCTGCGCCAGCACCCGCGCCACCGCGCCGTTCAGCACGCCGATGATGGCCGGCGGCGTCCCGGCCGGCGCCAGCAGCGCGGACCAGTTGGTCACCTCATAGCCCGCCAGCCCGGCCTGCTCGAAGGTCGGCACATCGGGCAGGTCCGGGCTGCGCGTCGCGGTGGTGACGGCGAGGCAGCGCAGTTGCCCGGCGCGCAGCACCGGCAGCGCCGAGGCATCGCCCATGCAGTAGTCCACATGCCCACCCAGCAGCGCCGCCATGGCAGGGGCCGAGCCGTTGAACGGCACGTGCACCACCTCGATGCCCGACATCAGCCGAAACAACTCGCCGGAGAGATGCGGCGAGGCGCCGATGCCGGAGGTGGAGTAGGTCAGCGTGCCCGGCTTCGCCTTGGCCTTGGCCACCAGCGCCGCCACGCTCTCCAGGCCCGCATCGGCGCGCACCAGCAGCAGCAGCGGCGAGTAGGACAGCATGGAGACCGGCGCGAAGCTGCGCACCGCGTCGTAGCTCAGGTTGGGGTAAAGGCTGGCGGTGATGGTGTGCGACGTGCTGGCCAGCAGCAGCGTGTAGCCATCGGCCGGCTGCCCCGCGACATAGGCGGCGCCGATGGTCGCGCCGGCACCGGGCCGGTTCTCGATGACCACGGGCTGGCCGAGCAGCGGGCTCATCGCCTCGCCGACCAGCCGCGCCTGCGCCTCGGCCGAGCCACCGGGCGGGTAGGGCACCATGATGCGGACGTAGCGCTGCGGGAAGGCCGGCTGCTGCTGCGCCAGCGCCGGCGTGGCCAGCAGCG
>CAIMOR010000527.1 GCA_903843125.1 uncultured Rhodospirillales bacterium | reverse complement strand
CGGCCGAGGCCGCGAACGCGGCCCGCCGGTCGCGCCCTCGGGCGCGCGCAACCGCGCGACGCGGCGCAAGCCAAGGCCGCGGACACGGCCGCGTCATGCCGCAGGCGCGCCTTCGGCCCGACGCGCCAGAGGGCAACGGCATGAACTCGCTGAAGCCCGTCCTCGCCCGCCTCGCCGCCGGCGAGACCCTGGCGGAAACCGAGGCCGAGGCCGCCTTCGGCATCATCATGGCCGGCGAGGCCACCCCGGCCCAGATCGCCGGCCTGGTCATGGCCATGCGCGTCCGCGGCGAGACGGTGGCCGAGATGACCGGCGCGGTCCGCGCCATGCTGGCCCGCATGGCCGCGGTGGAAGCCCCCGCCGGCGCCATGGACATCGTCGGCACCGGCGGCGACGCCTCGGGCAGCCTGAACATCTCCACCGCCACCGCCATGGTGGTGGCCGGCTGCGGCATCCCGGTGGCCAAGCACGGCAACCGGGCCCTGTCCTCCAAATCCGGCGCGGCCGACGCGCTCGCGGCACTCGGCATCAACCTGGACGTGCCGCTGGACCGTCTGCCCGAGGTCATCGCCCGCGCCGGCATGTGCTTCCTGATGGCGCCCCGCCACCACAGCGCCCTGCGCCATGCCGCCGGCCCGCGCGTGGAACTCGGCACCCGCACCATCTTCAACCTGCTCGGCCCGCTGGCGAATCCGGCCCGCGTCAAGCGCCAGCTGACCGGCGCCTTCAGCCCCCAGTGGCTGCGCCCCATGGCGGAGACCCTGGCCCGCCTCGGCACCGAAAAGGCCTGGGTCGTGCACGGCCAGGGCCTGGACGAGATCGCCCTCTCCGGCCCCACCGAGGTGGTCGAGCTCGACCACGGCACGCTCCGCGCCTTCACCATCGCCCCCGAGGATGCCGGGCTGGACCGCGCCCCGCCCGAGGCCATCAAGGGCGGCGACCCCGCCGAGAACGCCGCCGCCCTGCAGGCGTTGTTGGCCGGCGCCCCCGGAGCCTACCGGGACATCGTCCTGTTGAACGCCGCGGCGGCGCTTGTCGTTGCCGGTGCGGCGGCCGACCTCAGGGCGGGCGTTGCCAAGGCTGCCCGGTCCGTGGATACCGGCGCCGCCCAACTTGTTCTGTCCCGCCTGAAGGACGCCTGCCTGCCATGAATGCCCCCCATGTCGTCGTCGCGGATGCCGAGGTGCCGGATACCCTGGCCCGCATCCTGGCCGACAAGTACGAGGAAGTGCGCCAGCGCAGCGCCACCACGCCGCTGGCGGACATGGAGCGCCTGGCCGCCGCCGCCCCCGCCCCGCGGGACTTCGCCGGCGCGCTGTGCAACGCGGTGGCCGAGGGCCGCATCGGCCTGATCGCCGAGATCAAGAAGGCCTCCCCCAGCGGCGGCCTGATCCGCGACCCCTTCGACCCCCCCGCCCTGGCCCGCGCCTATGCCCGCGGCGAGGCCAGTTGCCTCTCCATCCTGACCGACGCGCCCTACTTCCAGGGCAAGGCCGAGGACCTGCAGGCCGCCCGCGCCGCCTGCGCGCTGCCGGTGCTGCGCAAGGACTTCATGGTCCACCCCTGGCAGGTGTTCGAGACCCGGGCCATGGGCGCCGACTGCATCCTCGTCATCATGGCGGCGCTGGCCGACGACATGGCCGAGGAACTGGTCTCCACCGCCCGCAGCCTGGACATGTCCATCCTGGTGGAGGTGCACGACCAGCGCGAGCTGGAACGGGCGCTGGGCCTCAACGTCCGCCTGATCGGCGTCAACAACCGCAACTTGAAGACCCTGCAGACCGACATCGCCACTTCCGAATTCCTGGTGCCGATGGTCCCCGCCGATCGCATCCCGGTCTCCGAAAGCGGCATCCGCAGCGCCGAGGACGTCCGCCGCATGGCCGATGCCGGCGCCCGCTGCATCCTGGTCGGCGAACACATGATGCGCCAGCAGGACGTCGCCGCCGCCGCGCACGACCTGGTCCACGCCCTCTGACATGACGGCCGCACTGACCCATTTCGACGCGGCCGGCCACGCCGCCATGGTGGATGTCTCCGCCAAGGGCGAAACCGAGCGCGTCGCCATCGCCCGCGGCCGCATCGTCATGGCCCCGGCCACGCTGGCGCTGATCCGGGACGGCCAGGTCGGCAAGGGCGACGTGCTGGGCGTCGCCCGGCTGGCCGGCATCATGGCCGCCAAGCGCACCAGCGACCTGATCCCGCTCTGCCACCCCCTGGCGCTGACCAAGGTGACGGTGGACCTGACCATCGCGGCCCCCGACGCCATCGAGATCGAGGCGCTCGCAAAGCTCGTCGGCCGCACCGGGGTGGAGATGGAGGCGCTGACCGCCGTCACCGTCGCCGCGCTGACCGTCTACGACATGTGCAAGGCGGCCGACCGCGGAATGCGGATCGAAGCCGTGCGCCTGGTGGAAAAGACCGGCGGCAAGTCCGGCAGCTACAAGGCCGCCTGATGCTCTCGGTTGATGAAGCCCGCGACCGCATCCTGGCCGCCCTCAGCCCCACCGCGGCGGAGACGGTGGCACTGGCGCAGGCCTGGGGCCGCGTCCTCGCCCGCCCCGTCCTGTCGCGCGTCACCCAGCCGCCGGCCGATGTCTCCGCCATGGATGGCTACGCGGTGCGCGCCGCCGACGCCACGCTGGGCGCGGTGCTCACGCTGGTCGGCACCTCCCCCGCCGGCCACCCGTGGCAAGGCACCGTCGGCGCCGGCCAGACCGTCCGCATCTTCACCGGCGGCTTCATGCCCGCCGGCGCCGATGGCGTGCTGCTGCAGGAGGACGCGACCGCCGAGGGCACCGCCATCACGGTCAACGAGGCGGTCAGGGCCGGCCGCTGGGTTCGCCCCCGCGGCCTGGACTTCAGCGAGGGCGAGGCCCTGCTGCCCGCCGGCCGCCGGTTGACCGCGCGCGACATCGGCCTGGCCGCCGCCGCCAATCACCCCTGGCTGGCCGTCCATCGCGCCCCGCGCATCGCCATCCTCGCCACGGGTGACGAGATCGCCCTGCCCGGCGACCCACTGCCCCCCGGCGGCATCGTCAGTTCCAACGCCCACGCCCTGGCCTCCCTGGTCCGCGCCGGCGGCGGCGACCCGCTGGTGCTGCCGATCGCGCCCGACGACAACAACGCCATCGCCGAGGCCGCCCAGGCCGCCCGCGCCTGCGACATGCTGGTCACCACCGGCGGCGCCTCGGTCGGCGAGCACGACCTGGTGCAATCCGCCCTCGGCCCCCAGGGCTTCGCGCTGGATTTCTGGCAAATCGCCATGCGCCCGGGCAAGCCGCTGATCTGGGGCAGCCTGGGGCAGGTGCCGCTGCTCGGCCTGCCCGGCAACCCGGTCTCCGCCCTGGTCTGTGCCGTGCAGTTCCTGCTGCCGGCCCTGGCCCGGCTTTCGGGCGGCCAGGCCAGCCCGCCGCCCACCCTGCGCGTTCGCGCCGGCGCCGCCATGGCTGCCAACGACAAGCGCTTCGACCACCTGCGCGCCCGGCTGGAAGCCCGCGACGGCGAGACCGTGGTGGTGCCCTTCGCGGCGCAGGACAGCAGCATGCTGAAAACCCTGGCCCGCGCCGACGCGCTGGTGCTGCGCCCCGCCCACGCCCCCGCGGTGGCCGTGGGCGAATGGGTGGAGGCGATCCCGCTGGCCCAGCTGGGCCTGTAGCGGCGGCCGCCACGCTTCCGCCGGAGCCGTTGCGGCGGCACCCGCGCTGGCGCCCGACCGGAACATCCCGTGATTAACCGATAGTTATCCACAATTCCGTTGACGCGATTCAAGAACCTACATAGAACACCCGGGTGATTCCCGGTTTGTTCGTCGCAGGCGTGTGGCTGCCGCGGCATCGGGAACGGAGGACCGCCCATGCTCACCCGCAAGCAGCACGAACTGCTGATCTTCATCGACAAGCACCTGCGGGAGACCGGCTTCTCCCCCTCCTTCGAGGAAATGAAGGAAGCGCTGGCGCTGAAGTCCAAGTCCGGCATCCACCGGCTGATCACGGCGCTGGAGGAACGCGGTTTCCTGAAGCGCCGCGCCCACCGCGCCCGCGCGCTCGAGGTCATCCGCCTGCCGGAAAATCTCTCGCCCCGCCGTGCCGCCGCGCCGCCGCAGCCGAAGGAGGCGCCGCTCTCGCCCAACGTCATCCGCGGCAACTTCTCCGGCCAGCCGGTTGCGCCGCCGCGGGCAGCGAATGAGGCGACCTCGGTCCAGTTGCCGCTCTACGGCCGCATCGCCGCCGGCCTGCCGATCGAGGCGATGCGCGATGCCGGCGCCAGCGTCGACGTCCCCGCCGCCCTGCTTGGTGCCGGCGACCACTACGCGCTGGAGGTTGCCGGCGATTCGATGGAGGAGGCCGGCATCCTCGATGGCGACACCGTGCTGATCCGCCGCGGCGAAACCGCCGAGAACGGCGCCATCGTGGTCGCGCTGATCGACGACAACGAGGTGACGCTGAAGCGCCTGCGCCGCCGGGGCAACTCCATTGCGCTGGAACCCGCCAACCAGCGCTACGAGACCCGCATCTTCGGGCCCGACCGGGTCAAGGTCCAGGGCCGCCTGATCGGCCTGCTGCGGAAGTACTGAAGCCCGGGGCCGGGCATGGGTCCGAACGGCGCGTGGGGTCCGGGGCTGGGCATGGGTCCGCCCGGCCCGGCAGCGCCAGGCATTCGTCCGAAGCCCGCCGCATCGCCGAGCCGGCTAGGGAGGCCAAAGGCCAAGCCCAGGCTGGGCCAGCGGATTTGTCCGAAACCCGTCGGAACGCCGGGACAGCCGACGCGCACGCCAACCCTGCCCAACGCAGCGCCGTCCATTTGTCCGAGACCCATCGGAACGCCGGGACAGCCGACACGCACGCCAACCCCGCCCAGCGCAGCGCAGCCCCTTCGTCCAAAGCCCGCCGTAACGCCGGGACAGCCGACGCGCACGCCGACCCCGCCCAGGGCGGCGCAGCCCTTTTGTCCGAAACCCGCTATTCCGTCGGCGCCAGCGGTTCCGGCAGGCCACGCGGCCGGGGCATCGGCGGCACCCAGGGCCGCTCGCCGCGGAATGCCCGGTCGCTCAGCACCGAGACCCCGTCGCGCCCGAACCACACCGCATGGGCGCCGTCCCGCCATACGCTGAAGCGGTCCACCACCAGCGCCCGGCATCGCCCGCGCACCGGCTCGGCGGAAACCACCAGTGCGGCATGGGCACAGGCGCCCCAGGGCGGCTCGCCGCGCAGCAGCACCACCTGCGGCGCCGCCTGCAGCACGCAGGCGCCGGGCCGGCAGTCCACCCCGTCGGCGCCGCCCTCGCGCGGCAGCGCCGCCCCGGCGGGCGCGGCCCACAGGCGCAGCCACATCTCGCGCGTCAGCGCATTGCCGCCGGAAAGCTGCTGCCAGTGCACGCCGGCCGGCGTGCGCAGCGCAATCATGCGGGCATCGGCCGAAACCAGCAGGTCCGGCGCCCGCACCAGGCTGCCGCTCAACAGGCCCAGCGCCATCAGCGGCAGGCCCCAGCTGCGCCAGCCGCTGCGCCACAGGCACAGCCACAGCATGCCGAAGCTGACCATCGCCAGCCCCCAGCCCGGCAGCGGCCGCGCCACCAGGCTCGCCCCTGGCCAGTCGGCGACGAAGCGGGCAACCCACAGCGTCGCCTCCACCCCCCACTGCATCGGCGCCAGCGCCAGCCCTTCCAGGCCCAACGGCATCAGCGCCACCGCCACCATCCCCGCCGGCATCACCAGCGCCGAGGTCAAGGGCACCGCCACCGCATTCGCCGCCACGCCGAACAGTTGCAGCCGACCGAAATGGTACAGCCCGAACGGCGTGGTCGCCGCCCCGGCCAGCAGGCTGGTCGCCACCAGGCCAAACACGGCCAGCACGGCCTTGCGCCGCCAGCCCTGCTCCGGCGCCATCGCGTTCAGCCGCGGCCGCAGCCACTCCCAGCCGGAGATCAGCGCCAGCACGGCCGCAAAGCTCATCTGGAAGCTCGGCCCGGTCACCGCCTCCGGCTGCAGCGCCATCACCGCGGCCGCCGCCAGGGCCCAGCCGCGCAGCGTGATGGCGCGGCGCCCGGTCAGCAGCGCCAGCGTGGTCAGCGCCGCCATGCCGAAGCTGCGCTGCATCGGCACCGCCGAACCGGTCAGCAGCATGTAGAAGCCGCCCACCGCCAGCGCGACCACCCCCGCCAGCACCTTGCCCGGCAACCGCAGTGCCACCCAGGGCACCAGCGCAAACCCCAGCCGCGCCGCGGCGAAGGCCAGCCCCATGACGATGGCGATGTGCAGCCCGGATACCGAAAGCAGGTGCGCCAGGCCGGAATCGCGCATCGCCGCCATGTCCGCGGCCGGAATGGCGCTCTGCCAGCCGGTCAGCAGCGCCACCGAGACGGCGCCCGCCCCGGCCGGCATCGCCGCCGCCACCCGCGCCTCGATGCCGCCGCGCAGCCCGGCCAGCTGCGGTGGCCCGGCCTCGCCGGGCGTCACCTCCGCCGGGCCGAGCGCAAAGCCGCTGCCGCCAAGCCCGGAAAACCACGCCGCCCGCTGGAAGTCCCATGCCCCTGGATAGGCCGGCGGCGCCGGGCCGCGCACCAGGGCCCGCACCAGCACCTGGTCGCCCACCTGCGGCCGGGCCGGGTCGTCGCGCTTCAACCGCACCCGCACCCGCCGGGCCTGTGCTTCGCCGTCACCGAAGCGGGCCGCCGCCAGGCTCAGCCGCAGCCCGTCCGGCAAGGCCTCCACCAGCGCCACCTCGCCGCGCAGCATGGTCGCGGTGCGCGGTGGCTCCAGTGCCGGCGGCTGCCGCGCCGCGTGCCAGCAGCCCAGCGCGGCGCCCAGTGCCAACGCCGCCAGCAGCCCCGCCGCCCAGCCGAGATGCGGGTGGCGCCGCCCGGCCAGGCAGGCCAGCCCGGGCAGCGGCAGCGCCGCCCAGGCCCAGCCAGCCCATGGCTCCCACGGCAGGGCGAAGTACAGCAGCACGCCGGCGCCCAGCGCCACCGGCAGCCACAGCGCCAGCCGGCCACGCTCCTCCAGCAGCCGCGCCTCGGCCGGCGCGAGCAATCGCGCCATCGCGCCATCCCAGCCAGGGAAGGTCGCCGCGCGCCATCGCGCCAGAGTCGCCACGCCGGACATGGCCGCAACCATGGCGCGCATCATGCCGGAATGAAAGCCTGGCTTGCGGCGACGCATTCCGCCGCGGCGCGTTCCGCGCTAGACCGCGCGACTGAACGCGCCCGTTGGAATTCCGCCCATGTCCGTCCGTACCCGCTTCGCGCCCTCCCCCACCGGCTACCTGCACATCGGCGGCGCCCGCACCGCGCTGTTCAACTACCTGTTCGCCCGGCGCCACGGCGGCCAGTACCTGCTGCGCATCGAGGATACCGACAAGCAGCGCAGCACGCAGGAAGCTGTCGACCAGATCCTCGAAAGCCTGGCCTGGCTGGGGCTTTCGCCCGACGAGCCGCCGGTGTTCCAAAGCCAGCGGGAGGCCCGCCACGCCGAGGTGGCGCGCGAGTTGCTGGCCAAGGGCCAGGCCTACCTGGCCTTCGACACGCAGGAGGAGCTGGCGGCGATGCGCGCCGAGGCCGAGGCCGCCAAGCGCCCGTTCAAGTACGACGGCTCCCGCTGGAAGGGCGGCGAGACGCGCGACCTGCCGCCGGTCATCCGCATCAAGGCGCCCACCGGCGGCGAGATGGTGGTGCCCGACCTGGTGCAGGGCGAGGTCCGCGTGGCGCATGCCGAGCTGGACGACATGATCATCCTGCGCAGCGACGGCACGCCGACCTACCTGCACGCGGTGGTGGTGGACGACCACGACATGGCCATCACCCACGTCATCCGGGGCGACGACCACCTGACCAACACCTTCCGCCAGTGCATGGTCTACGACGCCATGGGCTGGCACCGGCCGAAATTCGCGCATATCCCGCTGATCCATGGCGCGGATGGCGCCAAGCTCAGCAAGCGCCACGGCGCGGTGGGCGCGCTGGAGTTCCGCGAGCAGGGCTTCCTGCCCGAGGCCGTCTGCAACTACCTGCTGCGCCTCGGCTGGGGCCATGGCGACGAGGAGGTGATCCCGCGCGAGCGGGCGATTCAGCTGTTCGACCTGGACGGCGTCGGCCGCGCCGCCAGCCGCATGGACTACGCCAAGCTGACCCACCTGAACGGCGTCTACCTGCGCGCCGCCGACGACGCCCGGCTGGCCGAGGAGGTGCTGCGGCGCCTGGCCAGGCGCGGCGTGCTGTTCGGCACCGATGGCGCGCGCCGCGTCGAGATGCTGATGCCGGCGCTGAAGGAACGCGCCAAGACCATCGAGGAGCTGACCGGCAGCGCCGCCTTCGCGGTGCATGAAGGCCCGGTGCCGCTGGACGCCAAGGCCGCCGCCAGCCTGACGCCGGAAGCCAGGGAACGGCTGAAGGACCTGGCGATATTCCTGCAGGACGCGCCGTGGGAGCGCGCCGACCTGGAGAACTGGCTGCGCGACTACGCCGAGGTGAAGGACGTCAAGCTCGGCACCGTGGCGCAGCCGCTGCGCGCGGCGCTGACCGGCAGCCTGCAATCCCCGCCGATCGACGCGGTGCTGTTCGCGCTGGGCCGGCAGGAAGCGATGGACCGCATCCTGGCCGCGGCTGGCG
>CAIMOR010000526.1 GCA_903843125.1 uncultured Rhodospirillales bacterium | reverse complement strand
GCGCCGATGCCATGCTGCTGATGCTGGAGATGCCCGGCGCCTTCGGCCTGTGGCAGCCCGGCGAGGGGCTGGTGCTGGCCCGGGTGGCGCTGGACGAGGCCGAGATCCTGACGATCGGGGTGGTGCCGGCGGCGCGGCGCCGGGGGGTGGGGGCGGCGCTGCTGGTGGCGGCGCTGGCCGAGGCCGGCGCGCGCGGCGCCGGCGCGATGTTCCTGGAAGTGGCGGCGGATAATGCCGCGGCATTGGCGTTGTATGCCGCGTTGGGGTTTTCCCCGGTCGGTCGGCGCCGCCACTACTACGGCCCGGGCCGCGATGCGCGGGTGCTGCGCCGCGGGATCGGCGACGACGTCAGCGCTTCCTGATCAGGACAAGCGTGCTGCCGTCGGCCTGGTCCTGGCTGGAAAGCACCGCGTGGCCTTGATCGGCCGCGGTTTTCGGCACGTTGGCCCGGGGCTCCGCGCCGTTCAGGTGAACCCGCAGCAACTGCCCCGACCGCATGCGGTCGAGCGCCAGACGGGTCCGCACGAAGGTCATCGGGCAAGTCTCGGCCGTGATATCCAATTCCTGGTCGGCCGGCTGTTCTTGCATATCCACAGATTTCACCCTGGCTTGTTCAAAAAATCGATTGCACACGTTGCCAAACGGGATTTCATGGCAATATACCGCTGCGAATCGAGGGGACACAGTCTTCCATGGCCGAACAAACCGCAAATGCCGATCTGCTTGGTCTGACCGCAGAAATCGTCGCGGCGCATGTATCCAACAACCCCGTGGCGCTGACCGACCTGCCGAACCTGATCCAGGAAGTCTATCGCACGCTGTCCAATGTCGGCGTGCCGCTGGCCAAGCCGGAACCGGAGCGGCCGCAGCCGGCGGTGCCGGTGAAGAAGTCGATCACGCCGGGCTACCTGATCTGCCTGGAAGACGGCAAGAAGCTGAAGATGCTGAAGCGGCACTTGCAGACCAGCTACAACATGACCCCCGAGCAGTACCGCGAACGCTGGGGCCTGTCGTCCGACTACCCGATGGTGGCGCCGGACTATGCCAAGCATCGGTCGTCGCTGGCCAAGAAGATCGGCCTGGGCACCAAGCCGCGCGGCCGCCCGCCGGGCCGCCCGCGCAAGGACGCGGCCGTGGTCGCCGGGCCCAAGGGCGCCTGAACCCCGGCTGCCGCGCCGCGGGCGGCTTTGCCCCCGGGCGCAGTCGGGCCAGGGCAGCGGAGGCGGCCGATCTCGGCGGTTGATTCGTCGCGGTGTCGCCGCCTGCCGCGCTGGGTGATGGCCGCCGGCCCTCGGGCCAGCTATGGTGCCCCGCAGATACCAAGGGTGGGCGCTGGGCCTGCCCCCCCGGAGAGCTTGCGCCCCCCGTATGCAGAGTCGCGCGCCGATCGCCACCCAGGACCTCTCCCGCATCGAACGCCTGTGCGTCGACCGGGGGCTGAAGATGACCGGCCAACGCCGGCTCATCGCGCGCGTGCTGTCCGACGCCGAGGACCATCCCGATGTCGAGGAACTGTATCGCCGCGCGGTGACGCAGGACAGCCGCATCTCCATCGCCACCGTCTACCGCACGGTGCGGCTGCTGGAGGAAAAGGGCATTCTGGAACGGCATGATTTCGGCGGCGGCCGGGCCCGGTACGAGCCGGCCGAGCATGGCCGGCACCACCACCTGATCGATATCGACACCGGCCGCGTGGTGGAGTTCGCCGACCCGCGGCATGAGGCGCTGGCGCAGGAGATCGCCGCGCGGATGGGCTTCGAGCTGGTCGGCCATCGGCTGGAGCTGTTCGGCCGCAAGTTCCCGGAGGCGCGGGCCGCGGCCGGCGCCACGCCGCGCCGGCGCCAGCGGGAACGCACCGCGTGAGCGACGGCCCGGTGGCCACGCCCGATCAGCTTCCGGTCGAACCGGCTTTCGCCGAGTTGCGGGCGCAGGGATTCGTCGAGCTGCGCTCCAACAACCTGGGGGTCCGCATCGCCGAGAGCGCGGCCGAGGTGGATGCGGTGCAGGCGCTGCGCTACCGCGTCTTCTACGACGAGTTGGGCGCCCGGCCGGATGCCGCCACCGCCGCCAGCCGGCGCGACGTGGACGAATACGATACGGTGGCCGACCACCTGGTGGTGGTGGACCACGACCTGGGCGCTGGGCCGGAGGCGATCGTCGGCTGCTACCGGCTGATCCGGAGGGCCGCGGCGGCGCAGGTCGGGCGGTTCTATTCCTCGGCCGAATACGATGTGGCCAAGCTGGTGGCGCGGCCCGGCGAGATCCTGGAGCTCGGCCGGTCCTGCGTGGCGACGGACTATCGCACCCGCGGCACCATGCAGCTGCTGTGGCGCGGCATCGCGGCCTATGTGCTGCTGCACCGGGTGGACCTGATGTTCGGCTGCGCCAGCCTGCCGGGCACCGACCTGGACGCGCTGGCGCCGCTGCT
The DNA here is from genome assembly GCA_903843125.1 of uncultured Rhodospirillales bacterium. Taxonomy (GTDB): domain Bacteria; phylum Pseudomonadota; class Alphaproteobacteria; order Acetobacterales; family Acetobacteraceae; genus CAIMOR01. Next base: position 6,736 of record CAIMOR010000526.1, on the reverse strand, counting down.
GACCTACCTGTCGCGCAACCACCTGGCGCCGGCGGAGATCCGCCCGCGGGCGCTGGCCGAGCGCTACGTGGCGATGGACCGGCTGCCGCCGGACGCGGTCAACAGCATGCGGGCGCTGAACGACCTGCCCCCGCTGATCAAGGGCTACCTGCGGCTGGGCGGCTTCGTCGGTGACGGCGCGGTGCTGGACGAGCAGTTCAACACCACCGATGTCTGCATCGTGGTCAAGACCGACCTGATCAACGCCAAGTACTCCAAGCACTATGAGCGGCGGGTCGGCTGGGTGGCGGATATCGAGGTTGAGGAATAGCCGGGCGCGCCTGGGCTATCCGATTCAGGCGGCGGCGCCGAGCTGCAGCTGCCGCGCCAGCGTCCGCGGGTCCAGTTCCGCCAGGATGGCGTTGCCGCGCAGGGTGCGGCCGCCCAATACCTCCAGCAGGGTCAGCGTGGCCTCCGCCACCGGCATCGCCACGCGGGCGGCGCGACCGAGCGCCAGCAGGAAGCTCAGCGCGTGCGGTGCCTCGGCCAGGGCGCGTTCCGGCTCGGGCTGGGGCAGGCCGCCGACCTCGGCCATGAAGCGCTCGGCGTCCGGCAGGCGATGGCCGAAGGCGGCGGCCAGCGCGTCGCGTTCCGCGGTCAGCGCCGCCAGCAACCGGGCCAGCGCTGCCGGGTCGGCCTGGCCGGCGGGGCCGAGCGCCGGGGCCAGTGCCTGGGCCGCGTGCATCAGCGGCATCAGGTCGGCCAGGGCCGCGGCCAACGCATCGGCCAGCGGTTCGGTCGGCAAGCCGAACAGCGCCTCCACCAGCGGCACCAGCCGGGCGGTGGCATTGGCCGGCACGGCGCCGAGCCAGAGTTTGCGGCGCAGCGCGCCGACCCAGACCCGGTCGCCGCCGAGGCGCCGGGCGGTCATCGGCGGCGTCGCCAGCGCGCCGATCGGGGCGCGGATGCCGCGGGCGACCAGCAGCCGGTCCAGCAGCAAGGGCGAGAGCGAGGTGGCCGGGGCGACAAGGATGGCCGGCGCGCCCTGCACCACGGCGGCGATGCGGCGCATCACCTGGCCCTGGGCATGGCCCGGCACCGCCAGCAGCACCACCTCGGCATCGGCCAGGGCGCGGCCGAGGTCGGCGGCGACCAGGACCGGGAAGCGGCCGCTGACCTGGCCTTCGGCCAGCACGGCGTCGCGGATGCCCCGGGTGCCGCCGCCGCGCGGCGACCACAGCGTCACGCCATGGCCCCGCGCGCTGGCCAGGGCGGCCGAGGCTAGGCCGACCGGGCCGGCACCGAGGATGGTCAGGCGCATCGGGGTTCCTTTGGACGGCGGACTGGCCGCCTGGGTCGCGCTGCGGTGTGGCCGCGCGAAGGGCCGGCCGTCAACCTGTCATCAGAACGTCGTCGCGGTGTCATTGCCCTGTCGTGCCCGGCGCGCTACCCGAACCGACCATGGATATTGCAGCACGTTCGCCGATGGATAGCCTGCAGCCGCGCCGCCTGAAGCGGAAGGGGCCGTTGCGCTTCACCCGCCGCCGCCCCGGCCCGAAGCTGGGCGAGTTGTTCGCCGACCGGCCGCAGGGCGGCCAGCTGCGTGCGGTGCGGCGGCTGGCGCTGGTGCTGCTGTGGTCGCTGCTGGCGCTGCCGGTGCAGGCGGTGCTGCTGGCGCTGCCGGGCCGGGCCAAGGCCCGCTTCGCCCGGGTCTATCACCGCGTGCTGTGCCGGCTGATCGGGCTCAAGGTGCAGGTGGTGGGCGAGCTGTGCCAGGACCGGCCGGTGCTGTACGTGGCCAACCACTCGAGCTGGCTGGACATCCTGGCGCTGGGCGGCGTGCTGGAGGCCCGCTTCGTCGCCAAGTCCGAGGTGGACGACTATCCGCTGGTCAACATCATCGCGCGGCTGGGCCGCACCGTCTTTGTCAGCCGCAGCCGCGGCACCACGGGGCGCGAGGCGGATGCGATGAAGGCGGTGATGCAGGGCGGCGACAGCCTGATCCTGTTCCCCGAGGGCACCAGCAACGACGGCACGCGGGTGCTGCCGTTCCGCAGCGCCTTCCTCGGCGTGGCCAGGGAAGCGCGGCAGGTGCAGCCGATCTCGGTGGTGTATGACCGGATCGGCGGCATGCCGGCGCTGCGGCGGGACCGGCCGAGCTTCGCCTGGTATGGCGACATGGAACTGGGCAGCCATTCCTGGCAGCTGCTGCGGCGCAAGGGCGCGCGGGTGACGGTGCTGCTGCACCTGCCCTTCGCGCCGGAGGCGATGCCGGACCGCAAGGTGATGACGCGGGAATGCGCCCGGGTGGTCAGCGCCGGCGCGGCGGAGTTGCGGCAGAACCGGCCGGTGCAGCCGCTTTCGGCCCTGGTGCTGGCGGTGGCGCAGGCGGGAGCGCCCCACGGGGCGGGTCCGGCCGGGGGCATCCCGGGCACACCTCTGTCATCTCAGCACGCTTGACCCGGCGGCCGCGCATCCGCGACGCTGCCTGCATGACGCGATTCGCTCTCGCAATGCGTTGGTGGCGCTGAAGCCCGGCCAACCCTTGACCCCGCCCGCCCCGGCGCGCATTGGCGCCGGTTGTCCCGGCCCTGTCCCTGCCGGGCGGCGGAGCCTTTGATGAGCGAGACCCGGAACCCCTGCCCTGCCCTGGCCAAGCGCCGCGTGCATATCCGCACCTACGGCTGCCAGATGAACGTCTACGACAGTGACCGCATGGCCGATGTGCTGGCGCCCCTGGGCTATGCGCCCACGGATGATGTCGCCCTGGCGGACATGGTCATCCTCAACACCTGTCACATCCGGGAAAAGGCCGCCGAGAAGGTCTTCTCGGAGCTTGGCCGGCTGCGGGAGCTGAAGCAGGAACGCAACGCCAGGGGCGAGGGCCTGCTGCTGGCGGTGGCCGGTTGCGTCGCCCAGGCCGAGGGTGCCGAGATCACCGCCCGCGCCCCCTGGGTGGACATTGTGCTGGGACCGCAGAGCTATCATCGCCTGCCGGAGCTGGTGGCGCGCGTCGCCCGGGCCGGGGCGCTGCCGGCCAACCCGCAGAGCGGCCACCCCACCGGCAACCGGCTGCTGGACACCGACTTCCCGGCGGAGAGCAAGTTCGACCACCTGCCGGAAGCCAGCCAGGGCCAAGGCATCGCCGCGTTCCTGACCATACAGGAGGGTTGCGACAAGTTCTGTTCGTTCTGCGTGGTGCCCTATACCCGCGGCGCCGAATACTCGCGGCCGGTGGCGGCCGTGCTGGCCGAGGCGCGGCGGCTGGTGGCGCTCGGCGCCCGCGAGATCTCGGTGCTGGGGCAGAACGTGAATGCCTATCACGGCGAGGGCGACCATGGCCCGGTCGGCCTCGGCCAGTTGCTGCGGGAACTCGCAGCAATCCCCGGGCTGGACCGGCTGCGCTACACCACCAGCCACCCCCGGGACGTGGACGACGCGCTGGTGGCCGCGCATCGCGACCTGCCGCAGCTGATGCCGCTGCTGCACCTGCCGGTGCAATCGGGCAGCGACCGGATGCTGGCGGCGATGCATCGCGGCCATACCGTGGCCGAATTCCGCCAGGTGGTGGACCGGCTGCGCCAGGCCCAGCCGGGGTTGGAACTGACCAGCGACTTCATCGTTGGCCACCCCGGCGAGACGGCGGCGGACCACGAGGCCAGCCTGGCGCTGGTCCGCGCGGTCGGCTTCGCCGGCGCCTACAGCTTCAAGTACTCGCCGCGGCCCGGCACGCCGGCGGCCGGCGCGCCCAACCAGGTGCCGGAGGCGCTGAAGGATGAACGCCTGGCGGAACTGCAGGCGCTGCTGCGCGACCAGCAGCAGGCGTTCAACCGCTCGCGCATCGGCATGACCATGGACGTGCTGTTCACCGGCCCGGGGCGCCACCCCGGCCAGGTGGCCGGCCGCACGCCCTGGCTGCAACCGATCCATCTGCTGGGGCCGGCCGGCCTCATCGGCACCATCGCCCCGGTCCGGGTGGTGGGGGTGCAACCCAACTCCCTCAACGGCGCGCTGGCGGCCGGCGAGGAGCAGACCCACATCATGCCAGCCAACCAGGAGCCAGCGCCCGCTTGACCACCGCCACCCTTGCGCTCCGCCCCGTGCGGAACCCCGCCGCCGGCCTTGCTGTCGAACCCCGCAGCGTGACGCTGCAATTCGACGACAATGCCCGGCTCCCGCTGCTGTACGGCGACTACAACCGCCATCTGGTGAAGGTGGAGCAGTGGCTGGGGGTCCGATGTGCGGACCGTGGCAACCGGCTGACCGTGACCGGACCGGCCGAACGGGTGGACATGGCGGAAGCGGCGCTGAAGGCGCTGTGGCGGCAGCTGGAGAACGGCCAGAAGGTGGGCAGCGGCGAGGTGGATGCGGCCTTGCGCATGGCCGAGGGCGAGGCCGAGAGCGACCCGCGCCTGCCGTTGCAGGACATTCCGCAGATCCGCACCCGCAAGGGCGTGATCGCGCCGCGCAGCCCGGCCCAGGCGGCGTACATGGATACGCTGATGCGCTGCGACATGGTGTTCGGCATCGGCCCGGCGGGCACCGGCAAGACCTACCTGGCGGTGGCGCAGGGCGTGGCGCTGCTGCTGGCCGGGCGGGTGGACAAGATCATCCTCAGCCGGCCGGCGGTGGAGGCGGGCGAGCGGCTGGGCTTCCTGCCCGGCGACATGAAGGAGAAGGTCGACCCCTACCTGCGGCCGCTGTACGACGCGCTGAACGACATGATGACGGCCGAGCAGGTGGCCAAGCGGATCGAGCGCGGCGAGATCGAGATCGCCCCGCTGGCCTTCATGCGCGGCCGCACCCTGGCGCACAGCTACTGCATCCTGGACGAGGCGCAGAACACCACCCCGGCACAAATAAAGATGTTCCTGACCCGGATGGGTGAGGGCAGCCGCATGGTGGTGACGGGCGACCCGACCCAGGTGGACCTGCCGCCGCACCAGCCCAGCGGGTTGGTGGACGCGCTGAAGATACTGGATGGCGTGGCCGGCATTGCGGTAACACGCTTCGACGAGCGGGATGTGGTACGACACCCGCTGGTTGCTCGGATTGTTGCAGCCTATGGCCGCGCGGATGCGGCCGGGCCGCGGAAGAAGGACCACGATGGAACCGGGAAGTAGTCGTCCCGACGGCTGGCAGGGCTTGGCGCCCGCGGTCGTTGGGATCGAAGTTGTCATTGCCGACGCCGCCTGGCGCCGGCTGCTGCCGCGGGCCGAGATGCTGGCCCGCCGTGCCGTCGCCGCCACGTTGGCGGCCGAGGGCTGCGAGGGCGCCGTGACGGTGCTGCTGACCGACGACCGCGCGCTGAAGCGGCTGAACGGCGAGCATCGCGGCAAGGAAAAACCCACCAACGTGCTGAGCTTCCCGAGCGACTACGGGGAGCACCTGGGCGACATCGCCCTGGCGCTGGGCGTGGTGCGGCGGGAAGCGCTGGCCGCGGGCCGCCGGGTGGAGGCGCATTTCGCCCATCTGGTGGCGCATGGCACGCTGCACCTGCTGGGCCACGACCACCTGCTGGCCGGCGAGGCCCGGGTGATGGAGCAGGCGGAAGCCCGGATCATGGCGCGGCTCAGGCTGCCGAACCCGTGGAAGGCGCCCGTCGGGCGGCTGGCGGCATGAGCAGTTCCGCCGAACGCGGCAAGCTGCTGTGGCGGCTGCAGGGGTTCATGCGGCGGCGCGAGGCCGAAAGCGTGCGCGACCGCATGGAAGAACTGATCGAGGAGCAGGACGCGCCGGAGCGGCACGGCACCGCGCTGGGCGACGAGACCGGGCTGGACGACCAGGAACGCGCGCTGCTGGGCAACGTGCTGAAGCTGCGCGGCAAGACCGCCTACGACGTGATGGTGCCGCGGGCGGACATCATCGCCATCCCCGAGGATTTCACGCTGGAACAGACCATGCGTCTGATGCAGCGCGAGGGCCACAGCCGCTATCCGGTCTATCGCGGGCAGCTGGATGACATGGTCGGCATGGTCCACATCAAGGACGTCTTCGCCGCCATCGGGCGCGAAGGGTCGTTCTCGCTGGCCGGCATACTGCGCAAGCCGCTGTTCGTGGTGACGGCGGTGCCGGTGCTGGACCTGCTGCTGCAGATGCGCCAGGCGCGGATGCACATGGCGCTGGTGGTGGACGAGTATGGCGGGATCGATGGGCTGATCACCATCGAGGACCTGGTGGAGACCATCGTCGGCGACATCTCGGACGAGCATGACGAGGACGGCCCGCCGCACATGGTGGAGAAGCCGGACGGCACGATCGAGCTGGACGCCCGCACCCCGGTGGAGGATTTCGAGGCGCTGCTGGGCCCGGTGCTGAGCGACGACGAGCGGGCCGCGGATATCGATACCGTGGGCGGGCTGGTGTTCACGCTGGCCGGGCGGGTACCGGCGAAGGGCGAGCTGGTCAGCCATGGCTCCGGCCTGGAGTTCCGCGTGCTGGAGGCCGACCCGCGGCGCATCCGGCGGCTACGGATCAGGAAGCCCGGGGCGCAGCCGGCGAAGCAGGCGGCGGAATAGGCCGCCCCGCTACCGTTCCAGCAGCGGCCGCAGCGCTTCCAGCGGCAGCGGCGCGCCGGCCTGGTTGCCGGGAGACTGGCCGAAGCGCAGGCGGTCCTGCGCCATCTCGGCGGCGGAGATGCGGCCGTCGCCATCATAGTCCAGGCTGTCCAGCAGCAGGCGCGCGGTGGTGCGGGCCTGGCCGGCCAGGCGCGGCGCGGCGGCCAGCAGCGCCGCGGCGTCCGCCCCGCGCTGCACCG
>CAIMOR010000525.1 GCA_903843125.1 uncultured Rhodospirillales bacterium | reverse complement strand
CGCCCAGTGCTCCTTGAACATCGCAATCCGGATCATCCGCTCGGCGGCGCGGGCGGTGATGCAGTCGGGGTGGAAGCGCAGCGCGAAGGCGCGCTTGGCCTCCTGGAAGCGGTCCCGACCGGGCGTCGTCGCGGGTTTTGGCGCGCTGCGGGCCAGGCGCAATTGCACGCGCAGCCGTTCGATCTCAGCGGTCAGGTCGGCGGCGCGCCTGTCGGCGTGGCGCAGGCGATGGCGGGCCAGCCGGATGGGCGCCGCGCGCAGCGGCCGCGGCCCGGGCAGCAGGCGGCGCAGCGCACGGGCCAGCCGCCACGCCAGCCAGACCAGGCCGGCGATGCAGCCGGCCAGCACCACGCCGAGGAGTTCAACCATCGCCCGCCCAGCATGACGCCGGGCGGTTAATTTACCCTGCCAAGGCCAGGCGGATCGCCACCAGTGCGTCGTCCACCTTGTCGCCATCCGGACCGCCGGCCTGGGCCATGTCCGGCCGGCCGCCGCCGCCCTTGCCGCCCACCGCCGTCGCCGCCACGCGCACCAGCGCCACCGCGTCCGCCTTGCCCGGCGCCGCGGCCACCACGATGCTGGCCTTGCCCTCGGCATTGCTGACCAGTGCCACCACGTCGGCGCTGCCGGCCTTCAGGATGGCATCGGCCACGCCCTTCAGGTCGCGCGCGGGGATGTCGCCCAGGTTGCGCAGCGCCACCTTAAGCCCGCCGATCTCCTCGGCTTCCTGTGCCGCGCCGCCGGTGGCCAGCTTCTTGCGCAGTTCCGCCACGTCGCGTTCCAGCCTGCGGGACTGCTCGACCAGCGCCGTGACGCGCGCCGCCGCCTCGGCCGGCGCCACCTTCAGCGCCGCGGCCACCTCCGCCAGCCGCTTCTCAGCGGTTTCCACCACGGCCAGCGCCGCCTCGCCGCACACCGCCTCCACGCGCCGCACACCGGCGGAAACCGCGGCTTCGGCCACGATCTTGAACAGCCCGATATCCCCGGTGCGCCGCACATGGGTGCCCCCGCAAAGCTCCAGCGAATAGACGCCGAACTTCTCCGCCGCCTCGGGGTCGTGGCCCATCGAGACCACGCGAACCTCCTCGCCGTACTTTTCGCCGAACAACGCCATCGCACCGATCTGCACCGCGGCGTCCGGCGTCATCAGCCGGGTCGTCACCTCGGCATTCTCCCGCACGCGGGCGTTGACCTCGGTCTCGACCCAGGCCAGGTCGGCATCGCTCATCGGCGCATTGTGCGAGACGTCGAAGCGCAGCCGATCCGGCGCGTTGAGGCTGCCCTTCTGCGCCACATGGGTGCCAAGCCGGCGGCGCAGCGCCTCATGCAGCAGGTGCGTCGCGCTGTGGTGCGCGCGGATGGCGCTGCGGCGCGAATGGTCCACCTCGGCCTGCACCGCCAGCCCGACCTTGGCCTCGCCATGCGCCACGGTGCCGAGGTGCACGAACAGGTCGCCCAGCTTCTTCTGGGTGTCCTTGACAACGATGCGGCACGCCTCACCGGCGCTGATCAGACCGTGGTCGCCGACCTGGCCGCCGCTTTCGGCGTAGAACGGCGTTTGGTTCAGCACCACCGCCACCTCGGCGCCGACCGGCGCGCTGTCTACCAACTTGCCGTCGCGGATGATGGCGAGGATCTCGCCCTCGGCCGTCTCGGTACTGTAGCCGAGGAACTCGGAGGCGCCGATCTTCTCCTTCAGGTCGAACCACAGCGTCTCTGTCGCCGCCTCGCCGCTGCCGGCCCAGGCGGCGCGGGCGCGCTTGCGCTGCTCGGCCATCGCCGCCTCGAAGCCCTTGAGGTCGACGCTCTTGCCCTCGCTGCGCAGCGCGTCCTGCGTCAGGTCGACCGGGAAGCCGAAGGTGTCGTACAGCTTGAAGGCGACGTCGCCGGCCAGCACGCCGCCTTCGCCCAGCTTCTGGGTCTCGTCGGTCAGCAGGTGCAGGCCGCGTTCCAGCAGGGTGCGGAAGCGGGTTTCCTCCAGCTTCAGCGTGCCCTCGATCAGCGTCTCGGCCCGCTGCAGTTCAGGATAGGCGGCGCCCATCTGGCGCACCAGCGCCGGCACCAGCCGGTGCAGCAACGGCTCGCGGCTGCCCATCATGTGGGCGTGGCGCATGGCGCGGCGCAGGATGCGGCGCAGCACGTAGCCGCGGCCCTCGTTGCTGGGCATCACGCCATCGGCGATGAGGAAGGAGCCGGCGCGGAGGTGGTCCGCCACCACGCGGTGACTGATGCGGAACGGGCCATCCGCGTCCTGCCCAGTGGCCTCGGCGCTCGCCAAAATCAGCGCGCGCAGCGTGTCGGTGTCGTAGTTGTCGTGCTTGCCCTGCAGGATGGCGGCGAAGCGTTCCAGCCCCATGCCGGTATCGATCGACGGACGCGGCAGCGGCACGCGGGTGCCGGGGGGGCCTTCCTCATACTGCATGAAGACCAGGTTCCAGATCTCGATGAACCGATCGCCATCCTCATCCGCACTACCGGGCGGGCCACCGGGAATATGGTCGCCGTGGTCGTAGAAGATCTCGCTGCAAGGCCCGCAGGGGCCGGTATCGCCCATCCGCCAGAAGTTGTCGGAGGTGGGGATGCGGATGATCCGGCTGTCGCCGATGCCCGCAACCCTCTTCCACAGGTCTGCGGCCTGCTCGTCCTCGGAGTACACCGTGACCAGCAGCTTGTCCTTCGCCAGCGCGAAGTCCTTCGTCAGCAGGGTCCAGGCATGAGTGATGGCCTGTTCCTTGAAGTAGTCACCGAAGCTGAAATTCCCCAGCATCTCAAAGAACGTATGGTGCCGGGCGGTGTAGCCGACATTGTCCAGGTCGTTGTGCTTGCCGCCGGCGCGAACGCATTTCTGCGCCGTCGTCGCCCGCTGATAGGCGCGCTTCTCGGCGCCGGTGAACACGTTCTTGAACTGGACCATGCCGCTGTTCGCGAACATCAGCGTCGGGTCGTTGCGAGGCACCAGCGGGCTGCTCTCGACCACCTGGTGCCCATTGCGGGCGAAGTAGTCGAGGAAGGTGGCGCGGATGTCGTTGCTGCTGGTCATCGCGGCGAAAGGCCCTGTTCTTCTCCCGCCTCGGCGCGGGGCTGGCCTTTCACCTAGAGCAATGGGCCGAAAGCGTGAAGGCCCCGCTTACCAGGGCGTCCAGGGCGCCGGCATGCCCAGGAGGTGATGCAGCCCGTCCCAGCTCCAGTAGAACACGCCCAGCGTCAGCAGCGACCAGGCGAGGCGGCCGATGAAGCTGAGCGCCAGCGCCGCCGGGAACAGCAGCACCCAGTACAGCACCATGGCGTCCGGCCCGCCCAGGGCGCGCCAGGCCAGGCGGCCCAGGCCGGTCATCAGGAAATCGGCCGCCGTGGCCGGCAGGCCGAACCAACCGCCGAGCCAACCGAGCGGCGCCAGCAACAGCAGGGCGCCAACGACGCGCAGCGCCAGCAACGCCGGAGCCGGCAACGCCCGGGCGACATCCTCCACCGCCGCCACCGGATGCACCGGCAAGCGCACCACCGGGGCCGGCAGCGGCTTCCAGGTCGGGAAGCTGGTAACCTGCTGGCCGCGCGGCTCCAGCTGCGGCCGCAGCACCTTCATGGCGCGGGCGGCCTGCTCCGGCTCGGCGCGGGCCGCTGCCTCGGGCGGTGGTGGCAGCCGCGCCGGCGCGGCGGAGGGCGCGGCGG
>CAIMOR010000524.1 GCA_903843125.1 uncultured Rhodospirillales bacterium | reverse complement strand
GCGGCCACGCCAGCGGGCCGCACGACCGGCAGCGCGCGCCGGTCCCACCCCGGCATCGGGTTGCCGCGCAGCGCCAGGCTGCGCGTCAGCAGGAACTCCAGGATATGGTCGCGCAGCTGGTGGTAGCCCGGCAGCCGGTGCAGGTTGGCGCGGTCGCGTGGGCGGGGCAGGGTGTTTTGCACCACCTCGGCCACGTGGCTGTCCGGGCCGTTCGTCATCAGCAGGATGCGGTCGGCCAGCAGGATCGCCTCGTCCACGTCGTGCGTGATCATGAAGGCGGTCTGGTTCGCCTCCTGCACCAGGCGGCTGACCTCGTCCTGCAGGCCGCCGCGGGTCAGCGCGTCCAGCGCGCTGAACGGCTCGTCCATCAGCAGCATCTTCGGCGCCAGCGCCAGCGCCCGGGCAATGCCGACGCGCTGCTTCATGCCGCCCGAGAGCATGGCCGGCCGGCGGTCCGCGGCGCCGCCGAGGCCGACCTTCTCCAGCGCGGCACGGGCGGCTTCGCGCAGCCGGGCCTTGTCCCATTCCCGGTGCCGGCAGGACAGCGCGAAGGCGACATTGGCCTCGGCGGTCATCCACGGCATCAGCGCATGGCCCTGGAAGATCACCGCGCGGTCCAGCGAAGGCCCGGTGATCTCCGCACCATCCACGATGACGACGCCGGCATCCGGCTTGTCCAGCCCGGCCAATATGTTCAGCACGGTGGTCTTGCCGCAGCCGGAATGCCCGACCAGGCAGACGAACTCGCCGCGGTTGACGCCGAACCACAGGTCCTGGAACACGGTGTGGCCGGGATAGGCGCGCGTGACGCCTTCCACCGAAACGTAGGGGTGCACGCCGCTCATTCCTGCCAGGCCACCAGCCGCGCCACGGCGCCCAGCGCCCGGTCCAGCAACAGGCCGACAACGCCGATCAGCAGGATGGCAATGACGATGTCAGCGAGCGAAAGGTTGTTCCACTGGTTCCACACCCAGTAGCCGATGCCGGTGCCGCCCACGAGCATCTCGGCGGCGACGATCACCAGCCAGGCGATGCCGATGGAAATCCGCATGCCCGTCAATATGGTCGGCGCGGCGGCCGGCAATATCACGCGCCACGCCGTCTTCAGCGTACCAGCTTCCAGCGTGCGCGCCACGTTCAGCCATTCCCGCCGCACGCTGGCCACGCCGAAGGCGGTGTTCAGCAGCATGGGCCACAGCGCGCAGATGAAGATGACGAAGATGGCCGAGATGGCGCTGTCCTTGATGGTGTAGAGCGCCAGCGGCATCCAGGCCAAGGGCGAGACCGGGCGCAGCACCTGGATGAACGGGTTCAGCGCCGCGTTCAGCAGCGGCGACATGCCGATGAGGAAGCCGAACGGCACCGCCACCACCGCCGCCAGCAGGAAGCCTGCCGTCACCCGCAGCAGCGAATAGCCGATCTGGATGCCGATTCCCTGGTCGTTCGGGCCGCGGATGTAGAACGGGTCGCGCACCAGCTCCCACAGCCGCACGGCGATGTCGGTCGGGCGCGGGAATGGCGTCTGACCGCCCGTCGCTGCCGCCTGGCCGACCAGCGCCGCGTATTCCGGGTCCACCGCCGTGTTGCCGGCGCCGCTGGTGGCCAGCGATTCCCACATGGCGAGGACGCCGGCGAAGATCGCCAGCGCCAGCAGCGCCGCGCGCCAGGCCGATACCTTGGCGTTCATCTCAGGCGCGGATGTTGGGCAGGGTCCAGGCCGCCGGTTCGGCCGGGTTGAACGTGGCGCCCATGATGCCGTGGCTGCGATAGGCTTCCGCCGGCACCGCCAGCCCGGCCGCGCGCATCGCCTTCCCGGCATCGAGCGCCAGGAAGACCTGCTCGGCGACGCCCTTGTAGTCGATGTCGGTCTTCACCTGGCCCCAGCGCTTCATCTGCGTCAGCATCCACACCGCCATGGACTGCCACGGGAAGGGGTCGAAGCCGATCCGCGCCGGCTCCCGCTTCACCCCGCCAAGGCCATCGGCATAGGTGCCGGTCAGCACCTGCTCCACCACCGTCACCGGCTGGTTCAGGTAGGTCGGAGCGCTGACGGCGGCGGCCACTTCCTTGCGGTTCTCCGGCTTGGCGGCATGGGCGGTGGCCTCGACGATGCTCTTCAGCAGCGCGGCGAAGGTATTCGGCGCCTCGGTCAGCATGCCGCGCGGCACCGCGAAGGCGCAGCAGGGGTGGCCGTCCCACAGCTCCTTGGTCAGCACATGGATGAAGCCGACGCCGTCGAACACGGCGCGCTGGTTGAACGGGTCCGGCCCCAGGTAGCCGTCGATGTTGTCGGCGCGCAGGTTGGCGACCATCTCCGGCGGCGGCACGCTGCGGATCTGGACGTCGGTATCGGGGTTGATGCCGTGCTCCGCCAGGTAGTGGCGCAGCAGGTAGTTGTGCATGGAATAATCGAACGGCACGGCGAAGCGCATGCCCTTCCAGCTCTTCGGGTCGCGGCGGTCCTTGTGCTTCATCGCCAGCGTGATCGCCTGGCCGTTGGTGTTCTCGATGGCCGCCACCGCCCATGGCACCGGCTGCGCCACGCCCACGCCCATGGTCATCGCCAACGGCATCGGGCTGAGCATGTGGGCCGCGTCGTATTCCTTGTTGATCGCCTTGTCGCGGATCACCGCCCAGCCGGCGGTGCGGATCACCTCCACGTTCAGGCCGTTGCGCTCATAGAAGCCCATCGGATGCGCCATGATGATCGGCGTGGCGCAGGTGATGGCGATGAAGCCGATCTTGAGGCCCTTCTTCTCCGGCGCCGCGGCGCCCTGCGCGAAGGCGTCGCGCATGTCCGCCAGCGGCAGCACGCTGGCCAGCGCCGCCAGCACCGCACCCTGGCCGAAGCGTTCCAGCAGCGCGCGGCGGGTGGCGACGGCGGGGAAGGCGGCGCGCAGCGCGGCGTTGTCCACGGCCAGGCCAAGCTCGCCGGTACCATCGGCCGGGGCGCCTTCGCAAAGGAAGGCGCTGGAATGCTGGCCGCAAGGGCAGGTGGCGGCGCCAAAGCGAGGCATGTACTGGGCTCCCGGGCTCGAACTGTTCGGCCTGCGGCAGCAAGGGCCATGCCAAACCGCGCCGCTTGGTTATTCCCAGCGGCAGCGGCTGGCTGCCCATGTTGCGGGCAGCGAATGCCTGCAAACCAAGCGTGCGGCTTTGCTTAACCCTTCATGGCCAGGATGCCGTCTGCAGCCCAGGAGGCCCGGATGGAAAGCAGGGAAATGGC
>CAIMOR010000523.1 GCA_903843125.1 uncultured Rhodospirillales bacterium | reverse complement strand
GGAACAGGCCAACGCCGCCGCCGCCGACGCGGTGGAGCAGGCCGGCGAAGCGCTGGCGCGACTGCTGCTGGCGGCGCTCGATACCGCCCTGCCGGCGGCGAGCGCCCGGCTGGCGGCGGACACCGCGACGCTGCTGGCCACGACGCTGCGGCCGGTGCTGCAGGAAACCGGCGCCCTCAGGCTCAGCGTCGCCAAGGGGTTGGGTGAGGCCTGCGCGGTCGCGATCGGCGACAGCCGGATCGAGGTGACCGAGGACGCATCGCTGGCGCCGGGCGATGCCCGCGCCAGTTGGCGCGGGGGCGAGGCGGCAATGGAACTGGCGCGGCAGCGTTCAATGGTGGCCGAGGTGCTGCACGCCCTCGGCCTGCAAGGACAGTAGTAGCATGGCAGACGAATTCGAAGCGCTGGGTGCGGCCGAGGCCGCGGGCATGCGGCCGCAGATGGGCGCGGCGGCGCGCGACCTGGAGGCGGTCTACGACATTCCGGTGCAGGTCAGCGCCGTGTTGGGGCGGGCGACGATGCAGGTCTCGCAGCTGCTGAAGCTTGGCCGCGGCGCGGTGGTGGAGCTGGACCGCAAGCTGGGCGAAGCGGTGGACATCTACGTCAACAACCGCCTGGTGGCGCGCGGCGAGGTGGTGATGGTGGACGACAACCGCCTGGGTGTGACCATGACCGAGATCGTCAAAGGGGACCGCATGGGATGACCCGTGTCCTCGTCATCGGCTCCCTCGGCGGAGAGCTGGGCCAGGCGGCCCGCATGGCCCAGGTGCGCGGCGCGCGGCTGATGCACGCGGACGGCGTCGCTTCCGCCATGGTGCGGCTGCGCGTGGACGGCGCCGACCTGGCGCTGTGCGAGCTGGCACATGATGTCGGTTGGCTGGTTTCGCAGTTGGCGGAGGAGCGCATCCACTGCCCGGTCATCGCCTGCGGCCGCAACGTGGATGCGGCGGCGGCGGTGCGCGCCATCCGCGCCGGCGCGCGGGAGTTCCTGCCGTTGCCGCCGGATGCGGACCTGATCGTGGCGCTGCTGCAGGCGGTGGCCGGGGAGCCGGAAGGGCCGGTGCATGCCGACCCCGCCATGGCCGCGGTCCTGGAACGCGCGGCGCAGATCGCCCGCGCCGAGGCGAGCATCCTGATCACCGGCGAGAGCGGCACCGGCAAGGAGGTGCTGGCGAGGCACATCCACAAGCTGAGCAAGCGCGGCGGCGGGCCGTTCGTGGCGCTGAACTGCGCGGCGCTGCCGGAGACGCTGATGGAAAGCGAGCTGTTCGGCCACGAGAAGGGGGCGTTCTCCGGCGCCGTCGCCTCGCGCAAGGGCAAGTTCGAGCAGGCCGAGGGCGGTACGCTGCTGCTGGACGAGATCGGCGAGATGGACCCGCGGCTGCAGGCCAAGCTGCTGCGCGCGCTGCAGGAAAAGGAAGTCGACAAGCTAGGCGGCAACGCGCCGGTGAAGGTGAACTGCCGCATCCTGGCCGCCACCAACCGCGACCTGGCCGGCGAAGTGCGGGCCGGGCGGTTCCGCGAGGACCTGTATTTCCGGCTCAACGTCATCACGCTGCGGCTGCCGCCGCTGCGGGAACGGCCGGGCGACATCCAGCTGCTGGCCGAGCATTTCGCCACGCGCTTCGCCAAGGCCAACGGGCTGCCGAAGCGGGCGCTGAACGGCGAGGCGCGGCTGAAGCTGGCGCAGCACGGCTGGCCCGGCAATGTGCGGGAGATGGAGAACACCATGCATCGCGCGGTGCTGCTGGCGCAGGGCGAGGTGATCGGCGCCGAGGCGATCGAACTTCCGGTGGTGCCGAGCGCCGCGCCCGCGGTGGCTGAGGCGGCGCCGACCTCGACGCAGACGGCCACGCCAACCAGCGCGCTCAAGCCGGTGACGCAGTTGGTTGGCCAGAAGATGGAGGTGGTCGAACGCGACCTGATCCTGGAGACGCTGACGCATTGCCTGGGCAACCGCACGCGCGCGGCTGAGATCCTGGGCATTTCCATCCGCACGCTGCGCAACAAGCTGCACGACTATCGCGCCCAGGGCGTGGCGGTGCCTGGCGTGCCCGGCATGCTGCCGCCGGGGTTCTACGCGCAGAGCGCCTAGCCGGTGAACGGCTTCGCCCTGCCCGGCTGGCTGACGCGCGCCAAGCCCGGCAGCGACGTGGCGCTGGCGCTGGGCGTGACCATGCTGCTGGCGGTGCTGGTGGTGCCGCTGCCGTCCATATTGCTCGACATGGGGTTGGCGCTGTCCATCACCATGGCGGTGCTGATCTTGATGGTGTCGCTGTTCCTGGAACGGCCCCTCGACTTCACCAGCTTTCCGCAGGTGCTGCTGCTGACCACGCTGCTGCGGCTTTCGCTGAACGTCGCGACCACGCGCATCATCCTGACCCACGGGCATGAGGGCCAGCAGGCCGCCGGCCATGTGGTGCAGGCCTTCGGCGGCTTCCTGATGGGCGGCGATGTCGTCGTCGGGCTCATCGTCTTCGCCATCCTGCTCGTCATCAACTTCATGGTCATCACCAAGGGCAGCGGGCGCATCGCGGAGGTCGCCGCGCGCTTCAGCCTGGACGCGATGCCGGGCAAGCAGATGGCGATCGACGCCGACCTCTCGGCCGGGCTGATCGACGAGGGCGCCGCCCGCAAGCGCCGCAGCGAGCTGGAGCAGGAAAGCGCCTTCCACGGCGCCATGGACGGTGCCGCCAAGTTCGTCCGCGGCGACGCCATTGCCGGCCTGATCATCACCTTCATCAACCTCCTGGGTGGGCTGGCGATCGGCATCGCCCGCAACGGGTTGAGCTTCGGCGAGGCAGCGACGACCTTCACCGCGCTGACGGTGGGCGACGGCCTGGTCAGCCAGATCCCGGCGCTGGTGATCTCGGTCGCGGCGGGCATCGTCGTCACCAAGGGCAATGGCGAAGGCACCGTCGACAAGGCGATGCTGCGGCAGCTGGGCGGCGGCTGGAAGCCGCTGGCGCTGGCCGGCGGCATGGCGGTGGTGCTGGCGCTATTGCCGGGCATGCCGCTGCTGCCGTTCTTCGCGCTGGCCGGCATCGCCGGCGCCGGCGCCTGGTACAAGCGCAAGGCGGAACGCCTGATCACCCATGCGCCACCACCGCCGATCCCGGAGCCGGGCGAGCCGCCCATTGCCGATACGCTGCGGATGGACCTGCTGCGGCTGGAACTTGGCTACGGGCTGCTCTCGCTCGCCGCCGGCGACGCGCCGAAGCTGACCGAACAAATAAAGGCGCTGCGCCGGAGCATGGCGCAGGAGATGGGCTTCGTGCTGCCCAGCGTGCGCATCCAGGACAACATGGAGCTGCCGCCGGATACCTATGTGCTGCGGGTCAAGGAGATCGAGGCCGGTCGCGGCACGCTGCGGCCACCGAAGCTGCTGGCCATCGACCCCAGCGGCAATGCGCCGACGATGAAGGGCGAGCGCACCACGGAACCCACCTTCGGCCTGCCCGCGCTGTGGGTGGAGGAAGCGCTGCGCGACGAGGCCTTGGCGCGCGGCTGCACCGTGGTGGACTGCCCCGGCGTGGTGGCGACCCACCTGACCGAGCTGGTGCGGGAGAACATGGCGGAGCTGCTCAGCTTCGCCGAGACGCAGAAGCTGCTGGATGAACTCGGCAGCGAGCAGCAGAAGCTGGTC
Organism: uncultured Rhodospirillales bacterium; assembly: GCA_903843125.1. GTDB lineage: Bacteria > Pseudomonadota > Alphaproteobacteria > Acetobacterales > Acetobacteraceae > CAIMOR01. Next base: position 29 of record CAIMOR010000523.1, on the reverse strand, counting down.
AGCGACCTGGTGCCGCAGCAGGTGACGCT
>CAIMOR010000522.1 GCA_903843125.1 uncultured Rhodospirillales bacterium | reverse complement strand
TGCTGGTGCTGCTGCTGGTGCGCTTCGGCATCTGGCTGGTGCAGGAACTGCGCGAGGGTTAGCTCCTGATCCTCGCCGATGGCAGCACCGGCTGACGTGAGGCAGCCGCCCGGGCACCAGGCCGCAGCCCCACCGCCGCGCTACAGGTGCAGCGCGGTCGGTGCCAGCACCGCGATCATGCCCAGTACCAGCCCGACCACGCCGAGCGCGCCACCGCCCAGCGCCAGCATGGCAACGCCGGTGACGATGCTGGCGCTGGCCAGCACGATCGCCACCTGGAAGGCGGCCGAGGCGTATTCGAACAGGTGGTAGGCGCCCATCGATTTCTCCCGCCGGGCCTCGGCCGCCTGGGCGCGGGCGGCCAGCTCGCGGCGGCCCTCGCCGGTCTCGGGCTCGCTCTCCCAGCGGCGGGCGTTGCTGCGCCAGGCGTCCTGCTGGCGGGCGATGGTCTGCCGCGTGGCCTCGTCGCGCGCCACGGAACGGTCCAGCTCCGCCAGGTCGGCAACGCTGTTCACCACGGTCTGCCGGATGGTCCGCGCCTGGAAGAAGGCCCAGAGGTTGGCAGCCTCGACATTCTTCGACAGCGCTTCGGTCTGGGCGGATTTCGCACCGGTCTCGGCAACCGCGAGGAACAGCGCGAGGATGCTGATGAGCAGCGCGATGCGCTTGTCGCCGCCCTCATGGGCGGCGCCGTGGCCGTGGCTCATGTTCGGTTGCTCCGTCCCGGTTCGGTTGGCGCTTGTTCTGGCCGCATCCGGGGTGGCTTTGCAAGCACGCCGCGGGGCGGCACCATGGCGGCCTATCGCCAGGAGACGCCGCCATGGACCACGCCCCGCCCCGCCCGCCCGCCGGTGCGCCTCCCGCGCGGATCAACCTGTACTCCGACACGCAGACCAAACCGACCGCGGCGATGAAGGACGCCATGATGCGCGCCGAGGTCGGCGACGAGCAGCATGGCGACGACCCCACCGTGCACGCGCTGTGCGACCGCATGGCCGCGCTGATGGGCAAGGAGGCGGCGATCTTCCTGCCCAGCGGCACCATGTGCAACGTGGTCGCCATTCTGACGCATTGCCGCCCGGGCGACGAGGTCATCGCCCACAAGCACAGCCACATCATCACGTCGGAAGGTGGCGGTCACTGCGCCTTCGCCGGCGCCATGCTGACCGGGCTTGAGGGCGAACGCGGCATGTTCACGCCGGAGACGCTGCGCGCCGCGATCCGCCCGCGCACCCGCTACGCCCCGCCGCAGGCCCTGCTGGAGGTGGAGCAGACCGCGAATTTCGGCGGCGGCGCGGTCTGGCCGCTGGAGCAGTTGAACGCGGTGGCCGCCGTGGCCCACAACGAGGGCTGGTCCACCCACATGGACGGCGCCCGGCTGATGAACGCCTGCGTCGCCGCCGGCATCCCCGCCGCCGAGATGGTCGCCAGCATGGACAGCGTCTGGCTGGACTTCACCAAGGGCCTGGGCGCGCCGCTCGGCGCCGTGCTGTGCGGCAGCCGGGAGTTCATCGGCCAGGCCTGGCGCTGGAAGCAGCGCCTGGGCGGCTCCATGCGCCAGGGCGGCATCGTGGCGGCGGCCTGCCTGTACTCGCTGGACCACAATGTGGAACGCCTGGCCGAGGACCACACCAACGCCAAGGCGCTGGCCCGCGGCCTGCGCCAGGTGCAGGGCGTCAGCGTCGAGGACCCCGAGACCAACCTGGTGTTCTTCGACATCGGGGCCACCGGCATGACCGTGCCGCGGCTGCAGGAAAAGCTGGCGATGCAGGGCATCTGGGTCAGCGGCATGGGCAACCGCGTGCGCGCCTGCCTGCACCTCGACGTGACCGCGCCCATGGTGGAGGACGCGGTCGGCGCCATCCGCGAAGCACTTGCCGCCGCCTGACACCAGGCGCGCGCTGCGCGGCGGCCGCGCGCAGGTCCTGGGCCTTCAGGCCGAGGACGCGGCGGTGGCGGCGCTTGCGCGGGAAGGCTGGCACGTGCTGGCCCGCCGTGCCCGCACCCCGGCCGGCGAACTGGACCTGGTGGCGGAGCGCGAGGGGCTGCTCGCCTTCATCGAGGTCAAGGCCCGCCCCAGCCTGGCCGAGGCCGCCCATGCGCTCGGCCAGCGGCAACGCGCCCGGCTGCTCGCCGCCGGCGAATGCTGGCTGGCGGAACACCCGGCTCATGGCACTGCGGGCGTGCGCTTCGACGTGCTGCTGGTGGCGGTGGATGGCACGGTTCGGCGCATCGCCGATGCGTTCCGCGCCGGGGACTGACCGCGGGCGCTACGCCGCCAAGGCCGCCGCGCGCACCAGCCGGAACGCCTCGGCCACCGTCGCCGCGCGCACCGCCTCCCGGTCGCCCGGAAACACGCAGCGCACCGCGTGGGTGCCGGCCGCCGTTGCCACCGCCAGGTGCACCAGCCCCACCGGCTTGCCCGGCGTGGCGCCGCCCGGCCCCGCGATGCCGGTGCAACTCACCGCCACATCCACCCGGCCCTCGCGCCGCGCCCCCTCGGCCATGCGCCGGGCCGTGCTGTCGCTGACCGCGCCATAGCCTTCCAGCACGCTGAACGGCACGCCCAACATGCGCTGCTTGGCCTCATTGGAGTAGGTGACGAAGCCGCACATCACCACGCTGGAGGAGCCCGCGATGGCGGTCAGCGCGCCGGCGATCAGGCCACCGGTGCAGCTTTCGGCGGTGGCCAGGGTCAACCCCTTGCCGTCCAGCAGCTTCAACAAGGCGGCGGCTTCGGCCAGGGTCTCGGCGGGGAGCAGGGTCATGGGCGACAGGCTAGCGCGCGATCGCCGTTGGTGGAATTGCCGCAGCGACGGATCGCCCGCGCCCCGAACCAAGGCGATATCCGCAGCCATGGTGCCGCACGCCCCGCGAACCGAACGCTGCCGCTACACCAGCGCCCGCGCCACGCCCAGTACGCCGGCGGCCAGCGCCCCGGCGAGCACGTCGTCCAGCATCACGCCCACCGCGCCC
>CAIMOR010000521.1 GCA_903843125.1 uncultured Rhodospirillales bacterium | reverse complement strand
GCCGGCCAGCAGCAGGGCCAGCAGCATGCTGGCGCCGTCGAAATAGGTGTAGGCGCCGTTGTGGATGGTCTCGCTCAGGCTCATGCCGGTGGCGGCAATCACGCCCAGCGACACCGCCAGGTCCATGTTCATCCGCCCGGCACGCAGCCCGGCCAGCGCGGAGCGGTAGAACGGCATCCCCGCCACCAGCGCCACCGGCAGGCCGATCAGCGCGGCCATCCAGTGCATTCCCGCGCGGGTTGCCTCCCCCATGTCCCAGCCGACCCAGACGGCCACCGAGATCATCATGATGTTCGACGCGCCGAAGGCGGCGATGCCGAGCGCCCGGGTCAGCTCGCGCCCCTCGGCGTCCTCGTCCGCGCGCAGGCAGGCCGCCGACCACGGCGCCACGCGGAAGCCCAGCCGCGCCACCAGTGCCGCCAGCGCATTGCCCCGCTCGGCCGGGCCGCGCCAGCCGAGGGTCAGGCGCCGCGCGGTCAGGCTGGCGCGGGCCTGCACCACGTCCGGCTCCGCCGCCAGCGCCTGTTCCAGCAGCCAGACGCAGGCACCGCAGGTCAGGCCGGAGACCATCAGCTCCAGTCGATGTTCGCCGCCGCGGCCCGGCTGGGCCAGCGGCGCGAAGTCCATCGCCGGCGCCTCGGTAGCGGGCCGCATCGTGCCATCGGCGGCGTCGCGCCGGCGATAGAAGGCGTCCAGCCCCAGCCCGGCCACCAACGCGTGCGCCCCCTCGCACCCCGCGCAACAGAACCCGCCGCGCGCGTCCCCGGCCAGCGCCGCGCCGCAATGGGCGCAGGCGGTCTCGACGGGGATGCGGAGCTGCGAGAGGGCGTTCACCGCAGCACCACCCGCTGGCGGATGTCCAGCCGATGCCCCGCGGCATCGGTCAGCGTCAGCCGCACTTCCCACAGGCCGGGGTGGGCTTCCGGCAGCGCCGCGGTCCAGCCCTGCGGCGCGGCGGCCATGGTCAGCGGCAACAGCAGCCCGTCCATCGGCCGATGCAGCACGCCTTCCACCCGGCCCGGCACCGGCTGGCCGGCGCGGTCCAGCACCGCCAGGCGCAGCGTCCGGGCTTCCACCACCACCGTGGGGTGCCAGCCCAGCGCGTCCTGCCGCGCGGCTTCCTCCAGCACGTGGTTGTAGGCGCGGCCCTTGTCGTAGGCGCGGCCGGTGGTGACACCGGTGAAGGTGCTGAGCGCCGACACCACCAGGCCCACGTTCACCGCCAGCACCAGCACCATGCCACCGACGAAGACCCAGGGGATCCAGCGGCTGCGGCGCGGGTCGTGCTCGGGAATGCTCAGGCTCATGGCTTTGGCCCCAGGAAGACGCTGGCGGTGGAGGTCACGACGTGACCATCCGCATCCAGCAGGCGGAAGCTGACCGGCACGCTCTCGGCCAGGTGCAGGCCGGCCGGGGCCGTCACCAGCGCGCGCCACTGGCTGATGCCATCGCCGCGCGAATGCACCAGCGGGCGGCCCTGGCCATCCTGCGGCGCATCCTGCACCACCACCTGCAGCCCGGCCGGGCCCTCCAGCACCAAGGCGAAGTCGCCTTCGGTACGCAGCTTGTTGGCCAGCTTCAGGTTGTAGGCGTTGCGCACGGCGCCGTCCGAAAGCCGCACGAACAGCGGCGCGCGTTCGCGGATGACCGCCAGCGAGAGCGTGGTCCGCAGCACGTAGCTGCCCAGCATCACGCCGCCCACGGTGGCCAGCACGCCCAGGTACACCAGCGTGCGGGCGCGGATGAAGCGCGGCACCCGGCGCGCGGCCATGCCGGCCTTCAGCCGCTCCGGCCCCGGCGGCAACGGCGCCGCGGCGCGGCTGCTGGCATCCAGGTTGGTCCAGGTCTCGAAGCCGATCAGCCCGTGCGGCCGGTCCAGCCGGCCCATGATGTCGTCGCAGGCGTCGATGCAGAGGCCACAGCCGATGCAGGCCATCTGGATGCCCTCGCGGATGTCCACGCCGGTCGGGCAGACATTGACGCAGGCGGCGCAGTCCACGCAGTCGCCCATGCCGGCGGCCTTGGCCTTGCCGCGCGGCTCGCCGCGCCAGTCGCGGTAGGTCACCACCAGGCTGTTCTCATCCAGCATGGCGGCCTGGAAGCGCGGCCAGGGGCACATGTAGATGCACAGCTGCTCCCGCGCCCAGCCGGCGAAGACGTAGGTGGTCAGCGTGAACAGCCCGAAGAAGAAATAGGTGCCGGTGCTGGCCTGGCCGGTCAGCACCTGGCGCACCACGGTCGGCGCATCGGCGAAGTACATGATCCAGGCACCGCCGGTGGCCGCGGCGATCAGCAGCCACACCGCATGGGTGGCGGCCTTCTTCACCACCTTGCCGAAGCCCCAGGGCTGCTGGTCCAGCTTCATCCGCGCGTTGCGGTCGCCCTGGATCCAGCGCTCCACCAGCATGAACAGGTCGGTCCAGACCGTCTGCGGGCAGGTGAAGCCGCACCACACCCGGCCGAACAGGCTGGTTGCCATGAACAACCCGATGGCACCCAGAATGAGCAGGCCGGTCAGGTAGTAGACCTCCTGCGGCCAGATCTCGACGAAGAAGAAATAGAGCCTGGCGTTCTGCATATCCACCAGCACCGCCTGGTCGGGCGCGCCCGGCCCGCGGTCCCAGCGCAGCCAGGGCACCACGTAGTAGGCGCCGAGGCAGAGGCACAGGATCAGCCACTTGGTCCGCCGGACGATACCGGCCACCGCCTTCGGGTAGACCTTCTGGCGATCAGCATACAGCGACGTGGATTCGGGCGCCGCCGGCTTCACCTTGTCCTTCGCCTCGACCTTGCTCATGGCGCGGTGCTCACTCCCCGCCGCCGAGCGCGTGGACGTAGACGGTCAGCATGTTGACCAGCGCCGGGTCCAGCCGTCCGCCCCAGGCCGGCATCACGCCGCCGCGGGCATAGGACACGCTGCGCACGATGCTGGCCTTGTCGCCACCGTACAGCCAGACCTGGTCGGTCAGCCGGGGCGCGCCCAGCTCCCGGTTGCCCTGGCCCGCATCGCCATGGCAGGCGACGCAGTTCTCGGCGAAGACGGCGGCGCCGCGCTGCGCCGCCGGCTGGTCCGTGCTGCCGGCCCCCAGCGAGAGCACGTACTCGGCCACGTCGTTGACCTGCGGTGCGGTCAGCACGCCATCGGCCAGGAAGCGCGGCATCATGCTGGCGCGGGCGTCCTCGTCCTCGGCATTGCGGATGCCGTGCTGGATGGTGGTCTGGATCGCGGCCAGGCTGCCGCCCCAGATCCAGTCGTCATCGGCCAGGCTGGGGAAGCCACCGGCCGCGCCCTGGCCGCCGGCGCCGTGGCAGCCGGCGCAGTTCAGCGAGAACACGCCGCGGCCGCCGGCCAGCGCATAGCCGCGCAGCTCCGGGTCGGCGGCGATCTGCGCCGGGGTGGCGGCGCGCAGCCGGGCCAGCATCGGCTCCTGCTTGGCGCGTTCCTCGGCCATGACGCCGTCGATGGCGCCGCGCGCGGTCCAGCCGGTGGTGCCGGTGGCGCCCGGCAGCGGCAGCGCCGGGTAGAACACGCAGTACACCGCGGCGAAGGCGATGCAGGCGAAGAACACGTACAGCCACCACTTCGGCAGCGGCGTGTTCAGCTCGGTCAGCCCGTCCCACTCATGCCCGGTGGTGTCGGTGCCCGTCAGGGCGTCCTTTTCAATGCCTGACATGGTCAGATGCTCCTGGAACGGGGCGGCGCGGCAACCTCATCCCGCAGCGGGATCAGGCCTTGCTCCTGGTAGTACTGCCGCTTCCCGGGCCGGAAGATCATGACCATCAGGCCGAGGAAGAGGACGACGAACCAAACCTCCCACAAGGTGGCGAGCAGGTTCTGCAGCTGGAGGAGTGTCATGGTGCGGCGCCCCCCTTACTGCTGGCGGACTTGGTCGGGCGTGACGTCGCGGAACGGCACCAGGGTTCCCAGCATCTGCAGGTAGGCCACCAGCGCGTCCATCTCGGTCACCACCTCGGCGTTGCCGTCGAAGCTGCCCTGCCGGGCATTGGCGTAGCGGCCACTGAAGGCGGCCGGGTCCGCGTCCGGCTTGGCCTGGGTTTCCAGGTCGGCGCGGGCATTGGCGATCATCTCGTCCGTGTAGGGCACGCCCACGACGCGCAGCGTGCGCAGGTGGGAGGCGATGTTCGCGTAGTCCAGCGGCCGTTCCAGGAAGCTGTAGGGCGGCATGATGCTCTCCGGCACCACGGCGCGCGGGCTCAGCAGGTGCTGCACCTGCCAGGCGTCCGAGTAGCGGCCGCCGACGCGCGCCAGGTCCGGCCCGGTGCGCTTGCTGCCCCACTGGAACGGGTGGTCGTACATGCTCTCAGCCGCCAGGCTGTAGTGGCCGTAACGCTCCAGCTCGTCGCGGAACGGGCGGATCTGCTGGCTGTGGCAGTTGTAGCAGCCTTCCCGCACGTAGATGTTGCGGCCCGCCAGCTCCAGCGGGGTGTAGGGGCGAATGCCCTGCACCCGCTCGATGGTGGTCTCCACGGCGAACAGGGGCACGATCTGCGCCAGGCCGCCGATGCTGACCGTGATGAGGATCAGCACCCCCATCAGGACCAGGTTCTTCTCGATCGTCGCGTGCTTGAACATGATGCGGCCCTCCTCAGCCGGCCGCCGGGGCGGCGACCAGGCCAGCGGCGGGTGCCGCCGCCGCCAGGTCCTTCGACCGCACCGTCATGAACAGGTTGAAGGCCATCAGCAGCATGCCGCTGAGGTAGAGCACCCCGGCGAGCACGCGGATGACGTAGTAGGGGTGCATCGCCGCCACGGTCTCGACGAAGCTGTACTGCAGGAAGCCCAGCTCGTCGTAGGCGCGCCACATCAGGCCCTGCATGATGCCGCTGACCCACATGGCGGTGATGTAGAGCACGATGCCCAGCGTCGCGACCCAGAAGTGCCAGGCGACCAGGCGGGTGCTGTACAGCGCGGTCTTGTTCCACAGCTTGGGGAACAGGTAGTACAGCGCGCCGAAGGTGATGAAGCCGACCCAGCCCAAGGCGCCGCTGTGCACGTGCCCGATGGTCCAGTCGGTGTAGTGCGACAAGGCGTTCACCGCCTTGATCGACATGACCGGCCCCTCGAAGGTGGACATCCCATAAAAGCCCACCGCGGCCACGCTGAAGCGCAGCGCCGGGTCGGTCCGCAGCTTGTCCCAGGCGCCCGAGAGCGTCATCAGGCCGTTGATCATGCCGCCCCAGCTGGGCATCCACAGCATGACGCTGAACACCATGCCGAGCGTCTGCGCCCAGTCCGGCAGCGCGGTGTAGTGCAGGTGGTGCGGGCCGGCCCAGATGTAGAGGAAGCTCAGCGTCCAGAAGTGCACGATGGACAGCCGGTAGCTGTACACCGGCCGCCCGGCCTGCTTCGGGATGAAGTAGTACATGATGCCGAGGAAGCCGGCGGTCAGGAAGAAGCCCACGGCGTTGTGGCCGTACCACCACTGGATCATCGCATCCTGCACGCCGGACCAGATGATGTAGGACTTCGCCGAGGTGCCGCCATCCAGCGGCACCGCGGCGTTGTTGGTCAGGTGCAGCATGGCGATGGTGATGATCATCGCCAGGAAGAACCAGTTGGCCACGTAGATATGCGGCTCCTTCCGGCGCAGCAGCGTGCCGCCGAAGGCGATGAGGTAGAACACCCAGACCACGGTCAGGAACAGGTCCACGAACCATTCGGGTTCGGCGTATTCCTTGCCCTGGGTCACGCCCAGCACGTAGCCCAGCGCCGCTGTCACGATGAAGAACTGGTAGCCGGCGAACAGGAACCAGCCCATGTCGGGGCCGCCGAACAGCCGGGCGCGGCAGGTGCGCTGCACCACGTACAGGCTGGTGCACAGCAGCGCGTTGCCGCCGAAGGCGAAGACCACGGCCGAGGTATGCAGCGGCCGCAGCCGGCCGAAGCTGGTCCATTCCAGGTCCAGGTTCGCCAGCGGCCAGGCCAGCTGGCTGGCAATGACCACGCCGACCAGGAAGCCCACCACGCCCCAGAATACCGTGGCGATGGCGAAGGCCCTGATCGGCCCGTCGACATAACCGGTCCCGTCTGCCGCTCCGCCGGCGGTCAACGGACCGGCGGCGGCATAGCCCCCTGCTGTCATTGTTCGGCTCTCCATGTGGCACGCCCCGGACCAAGCCCCGGGGAATCGCACCTCTCGCGGCGCCGTGCTCTGCCTTCCGGATGCCAGTCGGGGCGGCCTGCGTCCTTGATCCGGATCAAGGGAAGCGGCGCGACCTTCCTTTAATGACATGGCCGAGGGGCGCGTATCCGCCGCCCCCGGGAGGGAGGCAGGCAACAGCATGACCCAGGACAATGTCGCGGCGCTGGCCCGCGTGCCGCCCGGTCCCGTGACCAAGCCCCTGGCCCAGCGCGTGCGCCTGGTGCCGGTGGACCGGCCCTGGCGGTGGATCTCGGAGGGCTGGCGGGACCTGCAGCGCAGCCGCGCCATCGGCTGGGCCTATGGCATGGCCCTGGTGCTGGCCGGCTGGTGCCTGACGCTGCTGCTGTTCGAGGCCGATACCCTGTGGGCCACGCTGCCCGCCACGGCCGGCTTCTTCCTGCTGGCGCCGCTGCTGGCCACCGGCCTGTATGAAACCAGCCGGCTGCTGGAAGCCGGCGGCAGCCCCACCCTGGCCGATGCCTGCCGCGGCTTCCGCCGCAACGGCGGCCAGGTGGCCATCGTCGGCGTGGCGCTGCTGGTGCTGCACCTGTTCTGGGTGCGCATCGCCGGGCTGCTGTTCATGCTGTGCTTCGGCCTGAACTTCCACCCCGGGCTGGAGCAACTGCCCTTCGCCATGCTGCGCTCGGAAATGCTGCTGCCCTTCCTGGTCATCGGCACCGCCTTCGGCTGCGTGCTGGCGGCGGTATCCTTCGCCATCACCGTCGTCAGCATCCCCATGCTGGTGGACCGCGACATCTCGGCGCTGGAGGCGATCACCGTCTCGATCCAGGCGGCCATGACCAACTGGCGCGCCATGGCGCTGTGGTCCGGGCTGATCGTGCTGTTCACCGGGTTGGCGCTGGTGCCGTTCTACCTCGGCCTGGTGGTGGCGCTGCCGGTCATCGGCCACGCCACCTGGCATGCCTACCGCGACCTGGTGGTCGACTGAGCGTCAACTCGAAGCCGGTGGCGCTCCGGCCACGGCCCGCAGCCCGGAGCCGGTCAGCGCCGCCGCGCCACCAGCGTGCTGCGCTCATGCGTCGTGCCGTGCAGCACCGCGCGCGCCGGCGAGATCTCCACGTCGAACCCACAGGCGTCGAACACCGCGCGATACAGTTCCTCGCTCAGCACCCACCAGGCATAGGCATTGGCCGGCTGCCATTCCACGATCGGCCGCATGAAGCGGCCCGGCGCGGTATCCACCGGCGTGAAGCCGATCACCACCGTCTCGGCAGCCAGCCGGCACAGATGCCCCAGCGCGGTCACCGGGTCCGACATGTGCTCGATGAAGGCGCCGGCGATCACCACCTGCTGCCGCGGCAGGCTGGCCGCCAGGGCGCCCAGTTCGCCATGGATGCAGCGCGCGCGAGAGCCGTATTCGTGCCAGGCGTACCACCAGGCATTGTGCAGCGAGCGGACGAAGCCGGCGGACCCGGCGTTCCAGCCGGCGCGGTCCTCATGCCAGTGCTGCCCGGCGAAGGGCACCATGCCGATCTGCGCCGCGCTGGCCAGGTCGAAGGCGATGACCTCGGCGCCGCGCCGCTCGGCCTCGAAGCCGACGAAGCCGCTGGCGGTGCCGACATCCAGCACCGTTCTGCCGGCCAGCGGCACCCGGCCGATGTAGTCGTCGAAGTGCGGCGCGATGTCCCACTCGCCACCGACGCGGCCGGACTGCGGCAGGTCCATCACGTGGTAGAACAGGCAGTCCGCGCGGGCCGGCTTCGGCCAGGGCAGTTCGAAGATCGGTTCCATCGCCGCTTCCTACACCGCCGCCGCTACAGGTGGAACAGGTCCAGCCCGCCCGGCAGCTGGTTGTAGTTGTCGTAGTTCTCGGTGCTGAAGGCGAAGCCGTTGACCATGTCGGCGCGGGTGATCTGGTGGGAGGAGAGCAGGCCGGTCCAGGTGCTGAAGCCGCCGGGGTCGGGGTCGCGGCCCAGCGCGTTGTGGTACATGGCGGTGACGAAGTCGGCGTCGGTGTAGCTGGCGTAGCGGTTGATGTATTCCTGGCTGCCGCCGATGGTCGCAGCGAGCTGACCCGCGCTCATCTTGCCGGACTGCAACAGGCCGAGCCAGGTGGCCAGCCCGCCCGGGTCGGCGTAGCGGCCCAGCGCCACCTCGTACACCATCGAGACCTCCTTGCCGTACAGCACCGGCACGAAGAAACCGTCGGCATGGGCGGTCTGCAGGTTGTTCATGCTCTCCTGGCTCAGCGCGAAGTCGTCCACCAGCTGGGTGCGGGAAACCCCGGCGTTCAGCCGCGCCAGCTGGAAGGCGAAGCCGCCGGGGTCGGCGGCGCGGCCCAGCGCGTCCCGGTACAGGTCGTTGACGAAGGTGGCGTTGTCCGGGTTGCCGATGCGCGCGATGTATTCGCCGCTCTGCAGCATCGCCGCGGTCAGCGTCTGCACCGGCATGCCGTTCTCCAGCAGCGCCGTCAGGTTGTAGTAGCCCATCGGGTCGGGGTCGCGCTGCAGGATGGTGTGGTACAGCGCCAGCACCTGCGCCGCCGAGCCGCTGTGGTTCAGGTCTATCCAGCCATCGGCGAAGTGGATCTCGGTGACCTGCGGCGGCAGCCACAGCGCGGAGCCGTCGCGCATCATCAGCGCATGCACGCCCTGGCCGTAATTCTCCACGTAGCTGACCTCCCACGCCGCGCGCAGCCCGGTCACCGCGATGGCGGAGCTGTAGTAGAACAGGTCGGTGAAGTCGCCGGGCTGCAGGTAGTGGATCAGGTCGGCCTGGCCGCCCGGCGCGCTGACCGTGACGTTGAGCGTGAAGGCCGCGCTCATCGTACCGTCCGAGACCAGGACCGGCAGCGCCAGCGTGCCGACATCGTCCAGCCCCAGGCTGATGCCGTCCTTCAGCCGCAGCGTGGTGCCATCCACTTCGTACTTCCAGGCGTCGCTGTCGGCGAAGCTGAAGTAGAACGGGCCGCTGCCCTCCACGTCGGTCACCCGCAGCGTGCCGATCACCGCGCCGATGGCCCCCGCCGCCACGCTGCCGCCGGAGGAGAAGGCCAGCGCGCTCGGCGGCGTGTCGTCCACGTTCTGCACCGCAATCTTGTAGACCGTGGGCGCGGTGTAGGTGGCGCCGTTGGTCAGGTCGAATTGCAGCTGGAAGTCCAGTTCGGGCGTCAGGCCCAGGCTGCGGAACATCTCGTAGTCCACCAGCGCCGCCGGGGTCAGCAACGCCAGGTGGTGTGCCGCGTCGTAGCTGGCCTTGAAGTAGCCGCCACCGGTGCCCACCACCTCGATCGCGCTGATCGCCGTATTGCCGCCCAACGCCAGGGTACCGGTCCAGCCGCTGGCGGTGGTGTTCTCCACGATGATCGACGGCAGCGTTCCGCTGACCGTGACGGTATTCGACATGCCCGATGTCTCCGTTCTGGTGACACGGGGAGAATTCGGGCGTCGGTACTTGTTCAATTCTGAACATGGCGCCGGGGATGACGTTTCACCGACAATACTGGTGGTCACATGGCGTGAGTTCGGCAAGTAACGCCGAATATTCGGCAAGCCCTGCCGGCGGCCGGCACTATCTGCCGGGCAGGCTCTTGCTGGCCGGCGCCGGGGCCGGCGCGTCTACGCACGCAGCCGCCACGCCACCCCGCGCCCGATGCCGCGCGCTCTCAGCCCAGCAGCCGCGCCGCCATGGCGGCCAGCACGCCGGCGTTGAGCAGGAACAGCCCAGCGCCGGCCAGCCGCATCGCCGGGCCGTGGCGCCGGCCGAACAACCGCCCCAGCAACGCCACCGCCGCCAGCGCCGGCACGGTGCCCAGCACGAAGGCGGCCATCGCCATCGCCCCGGCCAGCGCACTGCCGGAGGCCGCCGCCGCCGCCAGCGCCGCATACAGCAGGCCACAGGGCAGCGCCGAGAGCAGCAGCCCCAGCGCCACGCCGCGCCAGCCGGTCGGCGCCGCCAGCAGCGCGCCGACGCGGCGTTCCACCAGCCCCGGGAGGCGCGGCTTCGGCAGCCGCGGCAGCCACTGCGCCAGCCGGGCGGAGGCCTGGCCCAGCATCAGCAGCGCCGCCAGCAGCAGCAGCCCCGCCAGCACAAAGCGCAGCCCGCTGGCCAGCAGCAACAGCCCGGCACTGCCACCGGCCAACGCGCCGAGGGTGGCGTAGCCCAGCAGCCGCCCGGCCTGGTACGGCAGCAGCGCCGCCCCGGCCAGCCGGCGCAGCAGCGGCCCGCCGGCGTCGCGGTCCGCCAGCGCCGCGGACTGCGCCAGGACGAAGGGGCCGCACATTGTGGCGCAATGGGTCAGGCCGCCGGCCAGCCCGGCCAGGAACAGCGTCCCCAGCAGCGCGGCCAGGCCACCGGGGCCGAGCGCGGCCAGGTCGTGCAGGCAATCGGCAAGCATGCGGGGTGGTTTAGCCCGGCCGGGCAGGCCTGTCGCTTGCGCCGGCGCAACCCCGGCGCGGTGGTGCCGTGCTCAGGCGGCGTGCCGGTCCGCCGGCATCAGGCTGGGGC
>CAIMOR010000520.1 GCA_903843125.1 uncultured Rhodospirillales bacterium | reverse complement strand
GGTGGCCTGGGCGGCGCCGGCCGGGGTGCCGGCGGTGTCCTCGGGCAGGAACTCCACCCGCGGGTCGGCCTGGTCGAACAGCGCCAGCTGGGCGGCGTTGAACATGGCCTGGCCCAGCGAGCGGTTGGCGCCGGTCAGCGGCAGCAGCAGGCCGACCCGGGTGCGGGCGATCTGCGGCAGCGGCGGGGCAACCTCCGCCTGGGGCAGGCCGCTGAAACTGGGCCGCGGGGCTTGCCCGGCGCAGCCGATCAGCGGCAAGAGCAGCAGCAACGCCGCGATGAGCCGACCCTGAGGCGGGCAAACAGGACTGGATGCAAGTGGCAAGCGAACCTCCCGAACCGAACCGGACCCCGCCAGGGATGACCCCTGCCGGGCTGACGCTGGTGGCCACGCCGATCGGCAACATGGCGGACCTGTCGCCCCGGGCCCTCGCCAGCTTCCGCGATTCGGATGCGGTTCTTTGCGAGGACACCAGGGTAACCGGCAGCCTGCTCGCCCGGCATGGCGTTTCGGTGACCATGATCCCTTTGCACGAACACAATGAGGATGACCAGATTCCGCGTTTGCTCGGCCGGTTACAGGCGGGTGAGCGGCTGGCCCTGGCGAGCGATGCCGGCACTCCCCTGGTCAGCGACCCCGGCTACCGCCTGGTGCGGGCGGCGATTGCGGCGGGGCTGCCGGTTTCCGCCGTGCCGGGGCCGAATGCCGCGGTGATGGCGCTGACGCTGTCCGGGCTGCCGCCGCATCCCTTCCTGTTCCAGGGCTTCCTGCCGCCCAAGGCGGCGGCGCGGCTGGCGGTGCTGGCCGGGTTGCGGGCGGCGGAACGGGCCGGGCTTTCGGCCACGCTGATCTTCTACGAGGCGCCGCACCGGCTGGGCGAGATGCTGGCGGGGTTGGCCGAGGGGTTGGGCGAGGCGCGGCCGGCGGCGGTGGCGCGGGAGCTGACCAAGCGGTTCGAGGAGGTGCGGCGCGGGAGCCTGGCCGAGCTGGCCGCCTGGTACGCCGGGAACGAGGCGCGCGGCGAGGTGGTGGTGGTGGTCGGCCCGGCGCCGGAGGAAGCGATGGGCGAGGCCGACCTGGATGCGCAGTTGCAGGCGGCGGTGGCGGCCGGGTTGAGCCTGCGCGACGCGGCGGCGACGGTGGCGGAGGCCACGGGGTTGCCGCGCAAGCAGGTATACCAGCGGGCGCTGGCGCTCAGGGGGTAGGGGTGCCCGGCGGGGGCGTGCCGCGGCTGGCGGCGGCGGCGCTGCCTGGGCTCAGGCCCGCTTGCCCGCCTTCTCGCGGTTGCTGAAGCGGGCATTGCCCAGGCCGGTGCCGATGGTCAGCACGCCCCAATGCGCGACATCCTGCTGGAACGGCAGCTCCGACAGGCCCTGCACCACCGCGTCGTTGTGCAGCACCACCATGGTCTCGTGGCCGCCGATCTCGGGCAGCATCTGCTGCAGGCACTGCGGCAGGTTGAAGCGGCTGCTTTCCCAATTGCCCGGCAGGTTCTGGCCGCCGCGGCGGATGGCGCCATCGGTCTCGATGATGCCGGGGCAGCCGACCCCGATGAACGGCGCCAGCTTCAGCTTTTCCTTGGCGCCGCGCGCCACCAGGTCGCGCAGCATCTCGCCGAGCCGCTGGGTGGCGGCCTCGCGCGTCGGCTTGTCGTCGCGGTGGCGCCAGACCTCGCGCTCGACCACCTCGGCGCGGGCCAGGTCGGCGGCCTTGCCGAGGTTCAGCCGCACCAGGCCGGCCCGCATGTTGGTGCCGCCGATATCGACGCCGAGGATCGCGTCGTGGCCGCCGAACATCCAGGTCGGCGCCAACTGCACCGCGCCGACCAGCCCGGCCTCGTCGGGGTGGTGGCGGATGGGTTGCAGCTGGACCTCGGCGCCTTCCGACTTCAGCAGCAGCGCGGCGCGGCCGATGGCGAGCTCGCCGATGCGGCTGTCGCGCAGGCCACCGCCGATGACGATGCGCTCGGTGTCGCGCCATGGCTTCAGGCGCAGGAAGCGGCGGGTGACGGCGGCGAGTTCCTGGGCGAATTCCTCGACCGCGCCGTGGATCAGGGCGGCGGCCTCGGCGTCTCCGCCCAGCAGCAGCTTGTCCAGGTTGCGCTTGGCCAGCTCCTCGGTCGGCTTGTCGCCGAGCGGGTCCTCGCCATGCTTGCGCAGCCGGTCGCGGGCGTCATCCACCATGGCCATGAAGGCGCGGCGGCTGGCGCGGTCGCCGACGAAGCCGTCGGCGTCGCGCATCTCGGCGTTGTAGGTATCCACCGTGGCGGCGGGCAGCGTCGCCGCGCCGTGCCCGGGGAGGGTCTGGGTTGTCACGCCGGTCTGCTCCGCGGGTGGGGAGCAGCCTCAACCGCGGCGGACGGGGCGGGTTCCGCCGCCGCCGCTCAACTATGGCGGCAGGCGGCGCGGCTCAGCGCGGCAGGAAGCCGACGATCCGCTCGGCTTCGGTGACGATCGGCTCGGCGATGGCCGCCGCGCGGTCGGCGCCCAGGCGCAGCGCCGCGTCCAGCGCCGCGTGGTCCTGCAGCAGCCGGGCCATCTCGGTGCGGATCGGGCTGAGATGGGCCACCAGGGCCTCGGTCAGCACTTCCTTGTAGCTGCCGAACCCCTTGCCGGCGTGGTCGCGCAGCACGGCGTCGGGCGTGCTGTCGGTGATGGCGGCCAGGATGCCGACCAGGTTGCGCGCCTCGGGGCGGGCTTCCAGGTCGGCGAGGTCGCCCGGCAGCGGTTCCGGGTCGGTCTTGGCGCGGCGGATCTTCTGGGCGATCTCGTCGTCGGTGTCGGTCAGGTTGATGCGGCTGGCGTCCGAGGCGTCGGACTTGCTCATCTTCTTGGTGCCGTCGCGCAAGCTCATCACCCGGGCGGCGACGCCCTGGATCAGCGGCTGGATGGTCGGGAAGAACTCCACGCCGTAGTCGTGGTTGAACTTCTGGGCGATGTCGTTGGCCAGCTCCAGGTGCTGCTTCTGGTCATCGCCGACCGGCACCTTGACGGCGTGGTAGGCGTGGATGTCGGCCGCCATCAGGTTCGGGTAGACATAGAGGCCCGACGACACCTGTTCGCTGTTCTTGCCGGCCTTGTCCTTGAACTGGGTCATCCGGTTCAGCCAGCCCAGGCGCGCCACGCAATTGAAGATCCAGGCCAGGCGGGCATGGGCGTGGACGTGGGACTGCACGAACAGGATGCAGCGCGCCGGGTCCAGGCCGCAGGCCAGCAGGGCGGCGGCCATCTCGCGCGTCTGGGCGGCGAACAGCTTGGGTTCCTGCCACACGGTGATGGCGTGCAGGTCGACGACGCAGAAGATGCAGTCGTGGTCGTCCTGCATCGGCACCCAGTTGCGGATGGCGCCGAGGTAGTTGCCCAGCGTGGGGACGCCGGTGGGCTGGATGCCGGAGAAGACGCGATCCATGGCTTTGGACACCGTAGAGGGTAAGGGCGGGGGTCTTCACCCGGCGTCCCGGTGGCGTCAAGCCTTGGCCGGGCGGCGGCGGCGGAGCGTCTGCCGGAGCTCGCCCAGGCTGAGCGCGCCGAACGCCGCGGCGGCGCCGAAATAGGCCAGCAGCCCGGCGCCGACCAGCAGCGCCAGCGCGGCGTAGCGCCAGGTGCCGGTGGCCGGGAACAGCAGCGGCGCCAACGCCCAGAGCACGCCGGCCATCAGCGCGGTGGCGCCGAGCAGCCGGGGCAGCCGGCGGCGGAGCCGGCGGTCCGGCAGCAGGTGGCCGCGGCGCCACAGCAGCAGGCCCAGCGCCCCGGCGTTGAACCAGGCGGCGATGGCGGTGGACAGCGCCACGCCGACATGCGCCAGCGGGCCGATCAGCGCCAGGTTGAGCGCCAGGTTCAGGCCGACCGCGGCGAAGCCGATCTTGACCGGGCTGGCCGTGTCGCCGCGGGCGAAGAAGCCGGGCACCAGCACCTTCACCAGCACGTAGGCGGGCAGGCCCAGCGCATAGGCCGCCAGGGCGCCGGCGGTGGCGTGGGCTGCCGCCGCGCCGAAGGCGCCGCGCTGGAACAGCACCTCCACCAGCGGCACCGCCAGCAGCGCCTGGCCGGCGGCGGCGGGCAGGCAGAACAGCAGCGCCATCTCGATGGCGCGGTTGGCGGTGCGGTGGGCGCTGAGCGGCTGCGCCGCGCGGACCTGGCGCGACAGCAGCGGCAGCACCGCGGTGCCCACGGCAGCGCCGATGACGCCGAGCGGCAGCTGGCCGACGCGGTCGGCGTAATACAGGTAGCTGACCGCGCCGGAGGGCAGCAGCGAGGCGATGATGACGTCGATGGCCAGGTTCAGCTGGGTGACGCCGGCGCCGACCAGGCCGGGCAGCATGCGCTTCAGCACCAGCTTCACCTCCGGCGTCAGCGCCGGCAGGCGGAACAGGTTCAGCGCCATGCCGCCGCGGGCGCAGGCCCAGAGCACGATCCCCAACTGCACCACGCCGGAGGCGGTGACGCCCCAGGCCAGCGCATGGGCCGGGGTGGCGACGTAGGGGGCGAGGGCCAGCAGCGAGGCCATGGAGAGCAGGTTGAAGAACACCGGCGCGGCGGCGGCGGCGGCAAAGCGGTTCAGCCCGTTCAGCACGCCGGAGACCAGCGCGGTCAGGCAGATCAACAGCAGGTAGGGGAAGGTGATGCGGGTCAGTTCGACCGCCAGTTGGAACTTGGCCGGGTCGGCCGAGAAGCCCGGCGCCAGCACCGCCATAAGGTAGGGCATGAAGACCATGCCCAGCACGGTGAGCGCCGAGAGCCAGAGGCCCATCAGCACGGCCATGCGCTCGGCCAGTTGGCGGGCGGCGGCGGGGCCTTCCACCGCCAGCATGCCGGCGAAGGCGGGCACGAAGGCGGCGTTGAAGGCGCCCTCGCCGAACAGCCGGCGGAACAGGTTGGGCAGTTTCAGTGCCACGAAGAAGGCATCGGCCAGCGGCCCGGCGCCGAGGCGCGCGGCGATCAGCATGTCCCGGGCGAAGCCCAGCACCCGGCTGACCATGGTCCAGCCGCCAACGGTCAGGACGGATTTGAGCATGCGGCGGGCCTTGCAGCGTGGTCGCTTCGAACCGGGGCCTGCGCCCCGGGTCCGTGATGCGGGCGTTCGGTTCACGCCTGGCGACGGCGACGCCGCAGGCGACCTGGCTCTAGCCGGTAATTGCGGCGGGCGCGAGGTCGCTGGAATATGTCTGGCCGGGCGGCGCCGAAGCGGCCAAACCGGGGCGGCATGGACGGCAGTTTCCCCATTCGCGGCCTCAGGGCCTGGGCTTCCCCGGCCCGCCGCGCGGTTTCCCTGCGTGCCTGGGTTCGTCGCGGCGAGGTTGGCATCGTGCTGCTGGCGGTCATCGCCGGGGCGCTGGCCGGGGTGCTGGCCTATGTGCTGGGGGTGGCGGCGCAGCTGATGCACCACCTGCTGTTCGACCTGGCGCCGGGGCAGCGCGTCAGCGGCATGGCCGGGCTGGACCCGCGCCGGGCGCTGCTGGTGCCGGCGCTGGGCGGGCTGCTGCTGGGGCTGTTCGGCCTGGCGCTGGCGCGCTGGCGGCCGCGGGCGCCGGTGGACCCGGTGGAGGCGAATGCGCTGCACGGCGGCCAACTCTCGCTGGGGGATGCCGTGGTGGTGGGGGTGCAGACGCTGCTGTCCAACGGCTTCGGCGCCTCGGTGGGGTTGGAGGCGGCCTATGCCCAGGCCGGTGGCGGCGTCGCCTCGCGGCTGGGGCAGGCCTTCGGGCTGCGGCGGGCGGATTTGCGGATATTGCTCGGCGCCGGCGCGGCCGGGGCCATCGCGGCCGCCTTCGCGGCACCGCTGACCGGGGCCTTCTACGCCTTCGAGCTGGTGATCGGCACCTATACCACGGCGGCGCTGGTGCCGGTCATTTCGGCCGCGGTCACCGCCTCGCTGGTCGGGCGCTGGCTGGAGGCCGGCAGTTACCAGGTGGAGCCGGCCGGCATCGGTGCCCAGGGCTGGGACGCCTGGCCGCTGGCCCTGGGTCTCGGCCTGGTGTGTGGCCTGCTGGGCATTGCGCTGATGCGCGGGGTGACCGTGGTGGAGGTGCCGCTGCGCCGGCTGGTGCCATGGCCCTGGCTGCGGCCGGCCATCGGTGGGCTGGCGGTGGGCGGCCTGGCGCTGATCTCGCCGTCGGTCCTGTCCTCCGGCCATGCCGCGCTGCACCTGGCCTTCGTGACCGAGGCGCCGGCCTGGCCGGTGGCGGCGGTGCTGGCGCTGAAGGCGCTGGCGGTGGCGATCTCGATCGGCAGCGGGTTCCGCGGCGGGCTGTTCTACGCGTCGCTGCTGCTGGGCGCCCTGGTCGGCAAGCTCGGCGCGCTGCTGCTGGCGATGATCCAGGCGCCGGGGCCGGACCCGCTGCTGCTGGCGATCATCGGCATGAGCGCCTTTGCCGCCGCGGTGGTGGGCGCGCCGCTGGCCATGGTGTTCCTGGCGCTGGAGACGACGGCGAATTTCGAGGTGACCAGCCTGGTGCTGGCGGCGGTCTGCGTCTCGGCGCTGCTGGTGCGGCGGCTGTTCGGCTACAGCTTCGCCACCTGGCGCTTCCACCTGCGCGGCGAGACGATCCGCAGCGCGCATGACGTGGGCTGGCTGCGCGACCTGACCGCCGGGCGGCTGATGCGGCGCGACCCGCGGACGGTGCGCAGCGACATGGGGCTGGACGCCTTCCGGCTGGCGTTTCCGCTGGGCAGCGCCAGCCGCGTGGTGGTGCTGGACGAGGCCGGGCGCTACGCCGGGCTGGTCTCGGTGCCCGACGCGCATACCGCGCCGGCCGAGACCGCGACGCTGGCGCCGCTGCTGGCGCTGCGCGACCGCGTGCTGCTGCCGGGCATGACCGCGCGCCAGGCCATGGCGGCCTTCGAGGCGGCCGAGGCCGAGGCGCTGGCGGTGGTGGACGCGCTGCCGAGCGGCCGGGTGCTGGGCCTGCTGACCGAGGCGCACCTGCTTCGGCGCTACACCGAGGAGATGGACAAGCTGCGGCGGGACGAGACCGGGGTGGGCTAGCCGCCGGCGACGCCCTGGGTGTTGACGTAGATGCTGTAGAGGCTCTGCGCCGCGCTGATGAACAGCCGGTTGCGGTGCCGGCCGCCGAAGCACAGGTTGGC
>CAIMOR010000519.1 GCA_903843125.1 uncultured Rhodospirillales bacterium | reverse complement strand
TCATCTCCATCGTGCTGGTGGAATGGCGCAGCGTCACCGGCGGCTCGGCCGGGCTGCGAGGCATTCCCGGCTTCACGCTGCTGGGGCTGGACCTGGCGGAGCCGGCGCTGTTCGCGCCCTTCGCCTGGGGCGTGCTGCTGCTGGCCGTGGCGCTGGCCGGCAACCTCATCGCCAGCCCGGCCGGGCTGCTGCTGCGCGGGCTGGACGACAGCGAGCGCGCGGTGGGGTCGCTCGGCACTGACACGGCGCGGCTGAAGGCGCAGGTCTTCGCCCTCAGCGCCATGCTGGCGGCGGCGGGCGGCGCGCTCTACGCCCATGCGATCGGCTTCCTCAGCCCGCAGCCCTTCGGCGTCGGCTTCTCGGTGCGGCTGCTGGTGATGGTGGCGATCGGCGGCATGCGCAGCCTGACCGGCGTGGTCTGCGGCGTCGCCTTCACCACCATCATCGCCGAGCCGTTGCAGGATTTCGGCGCCTACGACGTGGTGGTGTTCGGCGTGCTGCTGGTCGGCATCATCGTGCTGTGCCCGGAGGGGCTGCTGCCGGCGCTGGCGCATTGGGCGCGGCGCCGGGTGAGCCTGGCATGAGCGGGACGCTGGAATTCGTCGGGGTCGGCGTCAGCTTCGCCGGGCTGCGCGCGCTGGACGGCGTCAGTTTCCGCATCCAGCCCGGCGAGCTCTGCGCGCTGATCGGCCCCAACGGTGCCGGCAAGAGCACGCTGATCAACCTGGTCAGCGGCAGCCTGGCCGCCAGCCAGGGGCGGGTGAGTTTCCGGGGACGGCCGGTGCGGGGTGGCGCGCCGCAGGCCATGGCGCGGGCCGGGCTGGTGCGCAGCTTCCAGGGGCTGGAGCTGTTCGACAGCCTGAGCGTGCTGGACAATGTCCGCGCCGGCGGGGCCGCGGCGGCCGGCACCGGCTTCTGGCGCAACCTGGCATGGCCGCCGCGGCGGGACCCGGTGGCGCGGCGTCTGGCCAGTACCGCCGAGGACGCGCTGGCCATGGTCGGGCTGGCGCATCGTGCCGCCGACCGTGCCGCGATACTGCCCGCCGGGCAGCGCCGGCTGCTGGCCATAGCCCGCGCGCTGGCCACCGGCGCCGACTGGCTGCTGCTGGACGAACCCGGTGCCGGGCTGAATGCCGAGGAGAAGGCCGAGCTGGTCGCGCTGATCGCCCGGCTGCACGCCGGCGGGCGGACCATCCTGTTCGTCGAGCACGACATGTCCGTGGTGGCGAGCCTGGCCCAGCGCATCCTGGTGCTGGACCGTGGACGCTTGATTGCCGATGGCGCGCCGGAACAGGTACGCGCCAATCCGGAGGTGCTGCGCGCCTATCTCGGTGCCGGTGCCGGTGCCGCCGCCGCGCCGCCCGCCCCCCGGCCACGGCCCCCGGCGCTGCTGGCCGCACGCGGGCTTGGCGTGGCCTATGGCGACGTGCAGGCGCTGCGAGACATCACGCTGAGCGTCGGCGCCGGGGAGCTGGTGGCGGTGGTGGGTGCCAATGGCGCTGGCAAGTCCAGCCTGCTGAGGGCCATGGCCGGCGTGCTGCGGCCGCAGCAGGGCGCGTTGACGCTGGATGGCCGGCCGGCGGGCGGGCAGCCCGCCGAGGCCATGGTCCGCGCCGGCGTGGCGCTGGTGCCGGAGGGGCGGGAGCTGTTCGCCAGCCTTTCGGTGCAGGACAACCTGCTGCTGGGCGCCTGGACGCGGCTGCCGCGGCGGCTGCGCTGGGGCGGGCTGGGCGCTGCGCGCAAGCGGGCCGGGCTGGAGCAGGTCTATGCGCTGTTCCCGCGGCTGGCGGAGCGGCGGTACCAGGCCACCGGCTCGCTGAGCGGCGGCGAGGCGCAGATGGTCGCGATCGGCCGCGCGCTGATGGCCCGGCCGCGGCTGCTGCTGCTGGACGAACCCTCGCTGGGCCTGGCGCCGATGCTGGTGGCGGAGATCCTGGCCCGGCTGCGCGCCATGGCCGATGCCGGGCTGGCCGTGTTGCTGGTGGAGCAGATGGCCCGCGCCGCGCTGGCGGTGGCCGACCACGGCTATGTGCTGGAAAGCGGCCGCCTGGTGGCCGCCGGCCCGGCCGCCGACCTGCTGAACGACGATGATCTTGCCGGCGCCTATCTCGGCGCCGTCCCCGAACCCGTGCCTCCCGAAGGAGCCTTGCCATGAGCCTGACGCGTCGTAGCCTCGCCACCGCCGTGCTTGCCCTGCCGGCGCTGCGTGCCGCCCGGGCGCAGGGCGCCCCGCTGGTCATCGGCGGCATGCTGGAAACCTCCGGCTTCCTCGCCGCGCTGGGCAACCAGGGGCTGGAGGGCGCGCAGCTGGCGGTGGATCAGCTCAATGCCGCCGGCCAGGGCCCGGCGCTGCGCCTGATCAACTTCAACACCGAGAGCGACGAGACCAAGGCGGTGACCGTGGCGCGCCGGCTGATCGAGCGCGAGCAGGTGGTGGGCATCATCGGCGCGATGAACAGCGGCGCCAACCTGGCGATACTGGACGTGGTGCAGCGCGCCGCGGTGCCGCTGCTGTCCAACGGTGCGTCGCGCGCCATCGCCACCCCGGCGGCGGAGCGGAAATGGGTGTTCCAGGTGCCGCTGAACGACCTGCTGGCCACCCGCACCATCATGCTGGCGATGCGGGCCAAGGGGATCGCCAAGGTCGCCATCATCGCCGCCGACAGCGCCTATGGGCTTTCCGGCGTGCAGGCGTGGGAAAGCCTGGCGGCGCAGCACGGCATCACCGTGGTGGCGCAGCAGACCTACGGCAACCTGGACCAGGACATGACGCCGCAGCTGACCAACCTGCGCGGCAAGGGCGCCCAGGCCGTGGTGCTGTGGGCGACCGGTCCGAGCCAGTCCATCGCCATCCGCAACTTCCGCCAACTTGGCTTCGACGTGCCGCTGTACGGCTCCCCCGGCACGGCCGACCCCAACGTGATCCGGCTGGCGGCGGCGGCGGCGGAGGGCATCCTGTTCCCGGCTTCCAAGCTCTACGTCGCCGGCAGCCTGCCGGCATCGGACCCGCAGAAGCCGGTGATCGACGCCTTCGCCGGCGCCTACCAGGCCAAGCATGGCCGCGCGCCCTCCCCCTTCGCCGGCTATGGCTTCGACGCGGTGCGGCTGCTGCACGCGGCCGCCCGCGATGCCGGCGGCGACAAGGCAAAGCTGCGCGACGGGCTGGAAGCGCTCAAGGGCTTCGCCACGGTCAGTGGCATTTACAGCTATTCCGCCACCGACCACCTGGGCATGCAGGATGGCAGCGCCGTGATGCTGACCATCGCCGAGGGCGCCTTTCGGCTGGCGCCATGACGCCAGAGGCGGCCCGCGCCGCGCTGCTGGGCGGCTTCGCCATACTGGACCGCCATGGGCTCGGCGCCCGCGTCGCCGGCCACCTGACGCATCGGCACCCCGGGCGCGAGGCGTTCTGGACGCATCGCTTCGGCCTGGGCTTCCATGAGGTGACGGAGGCCAGCCTGGTGCTGGCCGATTTCGACCTGCGCGTGCTGGAAGGCGAGGGCGGCATCAACCCGACGATGCACATCCACGCGCAGATCTATCGGGCGCGGCCGGACGTGCAGGCCATCGCGCATACCCATGGCGCCAACGTCACGGCGCTGTCGGCCACCGATGCCGCCTTCGTCGCCTGCTCGCAGATGGGCGGGCTGTTCCACGACGACATCCTGACCGTGGACGAGGCCGAGTTGATCGTGCTGGACCGCTCGGCCGGTGCGGCCATGGCGGAGGCGCTGGGACTGCGCGCGGCGGTGATCCTGCGCAACCATGGCTGCCTGGTGGTCGGCGCCGACATGCCGACCACGGTGCTGCGCACGCTGGCGCTGGAGGAGGCCTGCGAGGTGCAGCTGAAGGCCATGGCCACCGGCCGAATGCGCGGCATGGATGCGGCGGCGGCGCGGCAGGTGAAGGACTTCGTGCTGCGGCCCGAGATCGTGCGGGCTTATTGGGACTACGAGTTGCGGCAATGCCGGCGCTGAGAGGAGAGCGGCAGATGGACCCGATGCATCGGAACACGCCCTACAACGCCTACTACGGCGGCGCGGTGCCGGCCGAGGATGCCGAGCTCACGCATGTTGAGCGCGGCTCACCGGGTGGCGAGTACCTTCGTCGGTATTGGCAGCCCATCGCGCTGAGCAGCGAGCTGCGCGACCTGCCGCTGGCGGTGCGCATGTTCGGCGAGGACCTGGTGTTGTTCCGCACCACCGCCGGCGGCATCGGCCTGCTGGAGAAGCACTGCCCGCATCGGGGCACGTCGCTGGAATTCGGCGTGCCGAACGAATGCGGCCTGCGCTGCTGCTACCATGGCTGGCTGTTCGCGCCCGATGGCAAAATCCTGGAAACACCAGGCGACCCGCCGACCAGCCAGCTGCGCCACCGCATGCACCATGGCGCCTACCCGGTGCATGAGTACAAGGGGCTGATCTTCGGCTGGTTCGGCCCGCCGGAGCAGCGGCCGGACTTCCCGATCTTCGACAGCTACGAGGTGCCGGGCGACGACCTGGTGCCCTATTCCATCACCTATCCCTGCAACTGGCTGCAGGTGCATGAGAACGTCATGGACCCCGCCCATGCGGTGTTCCTGCATACCCGCGTCACGACCGCGCAGTTCCAGGCCGATGTCTGGGGCGAGCTGCCGCAGATGGAGTTCGTCGAGACGCCGCTCGGCATGATCTACGTCACCACGCGCCGCTGGCAGGACAAGGTCTGGGTGCGCTCCAACGACATCATCCTGCCCAACCTGGCCCAGGTGGGCCACATCTGGGAGGATGGCCAGGCCGACAAGCAGTTCTCCCGCGTCGGCATCACCCGCTGGACCACGCCGGTGGACAACCGGACCTGCAAGGTCATCGGCTGGCGCCACTTCCACCCCGACGTGGACCCGCGCGGGATC
>CAIMOR010000518.1 GCA_903843125.1 uncultured Rhodospirillales bacterium | reverse complement strand
CTGCGTGACGGTGCCGGCGGCCTTGTCCGGGCTGCCCTGGGTGGCCCGTTCGCGCAGCGGGCGCCGGTCCTGCGGCAGGGCGTCGTCCCGGCGGTCGGCGGTGCGCTTGATGCTGGCATCGATGGGTTGGCGGGCCATGCTGTCCTCCTTCTGGCGTTATCGGTGGAGAGCGCCCGGCCGCCGGGTTGGCTTCGCCGTTCAGGCCGCCAGCCGAACACCCAGCGCCGCATCCAGCCGGCGGGCGCCTTCCGGCGTCAGCGCCAGGCGGCGGCGGGCCAGGGCGGCGGCACCCGCGGCTGGGGTGACCCGGTGCAGCCAGCCGTGCGCCAGGCAGCAGGCGGCGAACTCGCGCCCGAGGCCACCGGCCAGGTGCGGCCGGCGCTCGGACCAGTCCATGCAGTCGCAGGCGAAGCGTCGTGCCGTGCCGGCTGCCGCCAGGTTCACCCCAAGCGCTTCCAGGCCGGCCTGGCCGACCGCCGTGGTGGCCCAGCCGCCGGCCGCCGGGGCCAGCCAGCCGCGCCCGGTCAGCGCCCGGTGCAACGCCACGCCCAGCCGTCCGGCCAGGTGGTCCCAGCACAGCCGGGCATCGCGCAGCGCCTCGTCATGCGGCCAGCGGCGGACCGGCGCGGTGGCGAGCGTGAGGTTGCCCAGCGATTCCAGTGCGGCGGCCACTTCCTCGCTGGCCAGGGCATGGTACCGGTGCCGGCCCTGGGCATGGACCGAAACCAGCCCGCCCTGCACCAACCTGGCCAAATGGGCGCTGGCGGTCGGCGCGGCGATGCCGGCGACCTTGGCCAGTTCGGTGGCGGTCAGCGCCTGGCCGGCGAACAGCGCCTCCAGCATCGCGGCGCGGGCGGGTTCGCCCATCAGGGCGGCGGTGGCGGCAAGGGCGTTCACGCTGGGCATGGTCGCCAGCCTAGCACCCCCGGCCAGCGGAGGCTTTGTCCGCCGGCGAAGGACAGCGCGGCACCGCCATGCCATGGTGCTTGCCACAACATGGGAGGCGCTGATGATCGCGGTGATCTTCGAGGTCGAGCCGGCCGCCGGCCAGATGGACGCCTATCTGGACCACGCCGCCGCGCTGCGGCCGGTGCTGGAGCAGATGCCCGGCTTCCTCAGCGTGGAGCGCTTCCGCAGCCTGACCAACCCGGACAAGCTGCTGAGCCTGAGCTTCTGGGCGGATGAGGCGGCGATCGGCAACTGGCGGACCAACCCCGAGCACCGCGCCGCCCAGCATGCCGGGCGGCATGGCGTGTTCGCCGGCTATCGGCTGCGGGTGGCGCATGTGTTGCGCGACTACGGCATGGACCATAACCGGGACCAGGCCCCGGCGGATTCGCGCATCGCCCACAAGGCCTGAGCAGGGGCGACGCGCCCCCTGCCCCGCATCCCCAGGCCGGCGCCGACCTACCCAAGCAGCCCCAGCACCACGGCGGCGGCGATCATCGCCAGCAGCCAATGGCCGCTGTCGATCAGCGTCAGCATCGGCTGGCGCCTGGCGAAGGTGTAGTTGCCGGCGATCGTGGTCAGCACGAAGCCCATCCACAGCACCATCGCCCAGGCCACGGCGTTGCCGATGCCGGCGCTGAAGGTAGCGTGCAGCACCAGCGCCAGCACCCAGGCAAGCACCACGTCGGCGACCAGGACCAGGATGAACGGCACCGCGCTCGGCAGGCCCTTGGGGCGGGCCAATGCCGCTCGGGTGGTGCCCAGCGCCGCCAGCCACTTGCTGCCCAGCAGCCCGTACCAGACCGCGCCTGCAAGCCAGGCGGCAACGCCCGCGGCCAGGATGGTGAGGGGTTCGATCATGCCTGCGGCTCCCGTTGCGCAGGCATCATGGCTCAGCCTCAGCGGCCGAGGAAGGCCGCGATCCGACCGGGCACCGCGGCCATGTCCGCTTCCGGCCCGCAATAGGTCAGCCGCAGGAAGCGGCTGCCACGGGCGCTGTCGAAATCAACGCCCGGCGTTACCGCCACACCGGCCTCGGCCAGCAGCCGAGCGCAGAACTCCGGGCTGTCGTTGGTCAGCGCCGAGACGTCGGCCCAGAGGTAGAAGGCACCATCGGCGGGCGAGAGCCGGTCCAGCCCGGCCTTCGGCAACTCCCGCAGCAGCAGGGCGCGGTTGCGGCCGTAGCGGGCCAGGTTCGCGTCCAGTTCGACGCGGCATTCAAACGCCGCCTCCGCGGCCACCTGCGCCACATGCGGGGCGCAGATGAACAGGTTCTGCGTCAGGCATTCCACCGGGCGCACAAGGTCCTCCGGCAACACCAGCCAGCCGACCCGCCAACCGGTCATGGAGAAGTACTTGGAGAAGCTGTTCACCACGATGGCGCTGGCCGAACAGCCCGCGGCCGAGACTTCGGGCTGCTGGCCATAGCTCAGACCGTGGTAGATTTCGTCCGAGACCAGCCGCACCCCTTCCCGCTCGCACCAGGCGGCGATGGCGCGGAACTCGGCGGCGTCCAGCATGGTGCCGGCGGGGTTGCAGGGGCTGGCGAGGATCAGCCCGGACGGGCGTGGGTCCAGCTTCTCCAGCATGGCCAGCGTCGGCTGCCAGCAGGTAGCGGCATCGCACTCCAGCAGCAGGGGCTTCATGCCCAGCGCGGTCAGGATGTTGACGTAGGGCGGGTAGTAGGGGCTGGCCATCGCCACGGTGTCACCAGCGTCGAAGGCCGCGAGGAAGGCCAGCGGGAAGGCACCGGAGGCCCCGACCGTGACGCAGATGCGCGCCGCCGGCACCGTCAACCCGTACTGCTCGGCGTAGTGCCGGCTGATGCGTTCACGCAGGGTGCGCAGGCCGAAGGCCTCGGTATAGCCCATCGGCACGCCGGAGCGCAGCGCGGCGATGGCGGCCTCCGCCGCCCCGGCCGGCGCGCCGGTTCCGGGTTGGCCGACCTCCATGCGGATCACGCGCGGGGCCTCGGGCGGCTGGGCCGCCGCCTTGGCATTGGCGGCGGCGATCACGTCCATGACGATGAAGGGCGGTGCGAAGGCGCCCCGCCCGACCTTGAGCGTCATGGGCCCGCCTTCACTGGCTCACCTTCATTGATCGGTGGCGCCGAGGGCCACGCCGTGGCCGTCCGGATCGGTCACCGCGACGCAGAGGTTTTCGGCGCCGGGCAGATAGCCGGTGCAGATGCCGTATTGGCCACGCCCCGGCGGCAGCCTGCCGCTTGCCACCGCAGCCTGCGGCGCGGCGCCGCCCTCGACCACGCGGGCCAGCGGCCCGGCCACGGCGAGCGGCGCAGCGTGCTGGCCGGAGCCGGCGGCCACCATGTGGAAGGCCGCCAGGTTCGGGCTCCAGGCGATACCGGCCGAGAGCAGCGGCGGCTGCACCGCGCCGATCCCCGGCGCCGAGGCCAGCAGCATGCCCATGCCCGGCGCGATGCGCCCGGTGCCGAACAGGTTGTTCATGGTGAAGGCGCAGGCGACGGCGTTGCCGTTGCGGTCGAATACCGCCAGCCCGGCCGAGGCCGGCAGCGGCCCGGTGCCGGCGGCCGGCACGTTGGCGGTCAGCAGCGTATCGGCCTCGCCGCCCTGGCGGCGCCAGGTGGCGGCAACGGCCTGGCCGCGCGCCGCGGCGGCTTCCAGCGACGGGTCGGATTTCAGCGCCAGGTAGGTAGCGGCGCCGGCCAGGCCACCATCGGCCGGCAGCGGCAGGAAGGCCACCTGGTCGCGGTTGCGGCCCTGCACCACCAGCGGCGGCACCACGGTCGGCAAGGCCCGCGGGCCGCGCAGCTCGTCCACGGTCAGGTTGCCGCCGACGGGCCGGGAGGCTTCCTCCAGCCGACGCGCCAGCAGGCCCTGGTGCAGGTCGCCAACCCCGGACAGGCGCAACTGGGTCAGCGTGGTCGCCAGCAGCGGCTGCATCAGCGGCTCGCCGGCGCCCTTCACCCGGCCGTCCGGGCGGCCGAACACGGCGCGGGCGCCGGGGTCGGCCAACAGCGGGGCGGCCACGGCAGCCAGGTCCTCGGCAAGGCCGCGGCTGACCGGCGCGCCGAAGCGGGCCAGTTGCTCGGCCGGCGCCATCAGTTCCTCGAAGGGCCGGACCGGCAAGCGGGTGTGCAGCGCGAACAGGCCGCGGGCAAACATCGGCACGGCAGCCGGGCGGTCGGCGCCGGCGGGCACGCTGGCGCGCTGGCCGGGCAGGAACATCACGGCCTCGGTGGCATTCTTGCGCTGGTCGTAGACCAGGCAGGCGCCGCCGCCACCGATACCGACCCGGCTGGGCAGCGTCACCGCCATGACCCAGGCGGCGGCCACCGCTGCATCCGTGGCACTGCCGCCGGCCGAGAGCACCTCTCGCGCCGCGAGCGCGGCCGCGGGATCCTCCGCCGCGACGCCACCGAGGAAGCCGCGGACATAGCCAGCGTTTCCGGCCGGCACGCCGCCACCGCCGGTGAGGCTGCCGAAGGTGCTGCTGATGGTGCTGCAACCGGGCAACGCCAGCGCCAGCACGCCGGACAGCACTCGAAACGCCAACCGGGGGCGGGCCATGGACCCGGGAGTGGAACCGGGCACGGCACCCTGGCCCACCTTGCTCTCAGCCATGCGTGTCATGCTGCGGTCCTGCTGCCCCCGAATCCGGCGTCTCCGCGGCGAATAGACGCCTTCGCGACCAGCGGCAACAGCGGGCTGGCGGCCCGGGCCGCACTGCGGGATAAAGCCCGCCCACCTGCCGAGGAGCGGCGCGCGTGAAATCCCTGTTCGCCCCACCCCGGCTCGGCTGGCCCGTGCTGCCGCTGGTCGGCCTGCTGCTGACGTCTTGCCTGGCCCCGAGCCGAGCTCAGGGGCAGACGACCGCCCCGCCCGCGGCGACCGGCGCCTTCAGCCCGGCGCAACGGCAGGAGATCGTCGGTATCCTGCGCGATGCGCTGCGCGAGGACCCGACCATCCTGCGGGATGCCGTCGCGGCGATGGAAATGGCAGAACAGCGGGACCGCGAGGGGCTGGCGCGCAACGCCATCGCCCGCAATCGCGCCGCGCTGGTCGGCAATGCCGCGGACCCGGTGCGGGGCAACCCGGCCGGCCGGATCACCGTGGTGGAGTTCTTCGACGCCCGCTGCCCGTATTGCAAGGGCATGGTTCCGGCCTTGGCCGAGCTGCTGCGGCGCAACCGGGACGTGCGCCTGGTGCAGAAGGACCTGCCGATTCTGGGCCCCAACAGCGTACTGGCCAGCCGCGCCCTGCTGGCGGCGCAGCGCCAGGGCCGGTACGCCGACTACCACGACGCGCTGCTGACGACGCGCGAGGACCTGACCGAGGCGGTGTTGAAGCGCGAGGCCGAGAAACTTGGGCTGAACTGGCAGCGCATCCGCACCGAGATGGACATGCCCGACATTCGCCAGCGGCTGGACGCCAACCTTGCACTGGCCCATGAGATCGGGATCGAGGGCACGCCAGCCTTCATCGTCGGCGACCACCTGGCGCCGGGGGCGATGGATCTGGCAGCGCTGGAGCGGCTGATCGGCGAGGCCCGGTAGGCGGCGTCAGACCGCCGCTACGCCGGGCAGCGGGTCGGCGCCGAAGCGGTTGGCGCCGGCCGTGCCCCGGCTGCAGAACCACACCAGGAACAGCCCTACCACCACCAGCCAGGCGGCACCGGCGAACAGCAGCGCCACCAGCCGCGGGCTCATGGCCGCCGCCATGCTGGCGCTGACGTCGCCACCCATGGCCTCCACCTCCACCAGCACCGCGGCCAGGGCCAGGCCCAGCACCGCCATGACCACCAGCGGCAGCGCCAGCCACCAGCCGCTGCGGTTGGTGTCGTGCAGCCGGCGCACCGCCACAGCCAGGCCGGGCAGGAAGGTCGCCAGGCTCCAGGCGCTGCCGATCGGTCCCGGGCTGCCGTGGCCGGCGCCGCCCTCCAGCCCGTGCAGCACGGCCGAGACGACGCCGCAGAACAGCACCCAGAGCCAATACTCCGCGCGCGGGGCGCGGCCGGAGAAGCCGACATATTGCCGGAAGCAGGACTTGACCGCGGTCCAGACGTTCATGGCAGGCTCACCCCGTTGCTGCGCGGCGGTAGCATAGCGCGGTATGTTGCCTGCGTGAAAACTGGGCGAAAGGTCCGGCCCGTGCCGCATTTCATCTGCACCACCTGCGCCACCCAGTTCGCCGAGACGGCCGCGCCGCCCGCGCAATGCCCGATCTGCGAGGATGAACGCCAATACGTGCCCGCCCGCGGCCAGGGTTGGACCACGTTGGCCGCCCTGCAGCGCAGCCACGCCAACAGCTGGCGCCAGCTGGAGCCGGGACTGCTGGCCATCCGCAGCACGCCGGCGCTGGGCATCGACCAGCGGGCGCTGCTGGTGCGGACACCCGCGGGGAACATCCTGTGGGACTGCGTCGGCCTGCTGGACGACGCCACCGTGGCGCTGGTCAACGGGCTGGGCGGGCTGGCCGGCATCGCCATCAGCCACCCGCACTACTACTCGGCCATGGTGGAATGGGCGCACGCCTTCCAGGCGCCGGTCTGGCTGCACGCCGCCGACCGTGACCACGTGATGCGGCCCGACCCGGCACTGCGCTTCTGGGACGGCGACGAGCAGCCGGTGCTGCCGGGCATCGTGCTGCATCGGCTCGGCGGGCATTTCTCCGGCGGCACCGTGCTGCATTGGGCGGACGGCGCCGCGGGCCAGGGCGCGCTGCTGTCCGGCGACATCATCCAGGTACTGCCGGACCGCCGGCATGTCGGCTTCATGCGCAGCTACCCCTGCCTGATCCCGCTGCCGCCGGCAGAGGTGCGCCGCATTGCCGCGCGCTGCGCCGCGTTGCGGTTCGCGGCGATCTACGGCGCCTTCCATGAACGCGAGATCGTGACCGCGGCCGGGGAGGCCGTTGCCCGCAGCGCCGAGCGCTACTGCGCCTGGGTTGCCGGCATGGTGCGGCCCTGAACGCGCTTCGCTGTGGCCTTCGCCGGGCCACGCTTCTATAGCTGGCGTGACAGGCGGCTCCGCGCCGCCCCATGTCTGCGGGCAAGCGCCCCGCCTTCCCTTCCGTCCCCTCGCGTGCCGCCCCCGCCCGGGGCGCCGGCGTCGCGCATTCCTGCAAGGAAACCTCATGCACATCAGTGCCGGCTGCCACATGACGTATGACTGCCCCCAGCCGACGCCGATGCTGCTCACCATCAGCCCGCACCCCTCGCGCGAGCCCGACCTGCTCGCGCCGCAGAGCGTGACCTTCAACCCGCCGATCCCGTTTCGCCGCTACCTCGATGGCTTCGGCAATACCTGTACGCGGATCGTCGCGCCGGCCGGCCGGCTGGACATCTCCACCGCGCTGGTCGCCCGCGACAGTGGCCTGGTGGACCCGGTGCTGCCGATGGCCATGCAGCACCCGGTGGAAAACCTGCCGGACGAGATCCTGGTATACCTGCTCGGCAGCCACTACTGCGACACCGACCGCCTGGCCGATATCGCCTGGAAGCTGTTCGGCCAGGGGCCAACCGGCTGGCAGCGCGTGCAGTCCATCTGCGACTTCACCCATAGCCGCATCAAGTTCGGCTATGAACATGCCCGGCCGACGCGGACGGCATCGGAGGCGTTCTACGAGCAGCGCGGCGTCTGCCGTGACTACGCGCACCTGGCCGTGACGCTGTGCCGCTGCGTCAACATCCCCGCCCGCTACTGCACCGGCTTCCTCGGCGACATCGGCACGCCGCCGCCCTGGGGCACCATGGACTTCGCCGCCTGGTTCGAGGTCTACCTGGACGGCGCCTGGCATACCTTCGACGCGCGCAACAACACGCCGCGGATCGGCCGGATATTGATGGCGCGCGGGCGCGACGCGACGGATGTGGCGATCGCCACCACGTTCGGCCCCTGCACGCTGTCCAACTTCAGCGTCTTCACCGACGAGGTCCAGGCCGACGGCACCAGGCTGGCCTGACCCCGTCGGGGAAAGGGTGCGGCACGGGTGCAGGCCCGTGCCGTCGCTATCAGACGAAGATCATGTCGACGCTGGCCAGGCTGGTCGGCGTATAGCCCTTCATCAGGATGTCGTCGCCAGCGTCGAGCGAGATCAGCATGCCGCCGGCGACGTGATGCGCCGCGGCCAGCACCGCCGCCGCATTGGCGAAGGCGCTGGCGTCGAACTCCAGCACGTCCCGCCCGGTGCCGGTGGCCTGGAAGCCGCTGACGGTGTCGTGGCCGAAGCTGCCGTGGAATACCATGGTGGTGGCGGCCCCATCGCTCAGCAGCGCGTCGTTCCCGCCGGTGCTGACCAGCACCTGGTTGTCGGCATAGGCGCGCAGCGTGTGGCTGCCGTCGGTGTTGTTGAACTGGCGCCACTGCAGGCTACCGCCGGCGTCGTAGAAGGTGGCGGTGGAGCCATAGGGCTGGCCGGCGATGAGGAAGACATCGATCTCCTTGCTGCCATCGGGCTGCAGGATGGTTGCCTTGGTCAGGTTGCCGGCAGCGTCATAGGCGTCCGTGGTGCCGACACCGCCGGCAGAAAGGTCGTAGTGCTGCCACAGGTGGTTGTTCGCATCGACGAAGCTCTCGCGGAACAACAGGCCCGAGGAGGTGTAGTCCGCCACCGTGGTGGTCCAGGGGTGGCCCGTGATGCCGCTGGTGGTGGTGTTGTAGCTGTTGTCGGCGAAGGTGATGGTGCTGGATTCCGCACTTTCGCTGAAGGTCAGCAGGTCCTGGTGGCCATCGGGCGCGATCACCCCGACCACGACGTGACCGGCAGCGTCGGCGTAGAGCGCGCCGATATCGTGGTAGCCGGCGCCGGTGCTGACCTGCACCGCGTTGCCGAGCAGGGTGCCGCCCGCGGTGAACTCCTGCAGGAAGACCTCTCTCCCGCCCGCCAGGTTGACCGAATACGCCACCACCACGTGGCCGTTGGCCAGTTGCATGCCGGTGAAGGAGTAGTCGCGGAAGAAGGCGTCGTAGTTCACCGAGGCGAGGTCGTCGCGCAGGTGGACCTCCGCGCCGACGGCATGGCCCGCGTTGTCGAACAGCTGGAAGTTCAGCCAATGCACCTGGTCGCCGGTAGAGGGGCCGTAGGTGACCGAGCCATTGGCCTGCCAGAGCAGGCCGAAGCCGTGTGCGGTGCTGAAGATGGTTGGGTGCGCCGCCGGCAGGCCATAGGTCCAGTCTCCCCATGGCGGGTTGGCAAAGCCATAGGTCGGGGCGCTGTCGGTGTCGACCAGCAGGTTCGACAGCAGGGCGCCGCTGGCGGAGAGGAACTCCACGCGGATCTGGGTTGCCGAGTTGTTCGTGCTGTACGGCGAGACGTCGTAGAAATGGTCGTCGCTGTAGGCGACGGCGATGGTGCCGTTGTGCAGCAGCACCGGGCTGGGCTGCCACTGGTTGCCGATGATGGCGCCGGTGGAGGGCTGCAGCAGGTAGTCGCTGCCGACCGCGTTGAAACTGCTGTCGAACAGTCGCCCGGCCAGGTCGAAGCCCTCCTGCAGCCAGGCCGCGGCGGTATAGGCGTTGGTGCCGCTGCCGTAGGCCTGCTGGTACAGGTAGGTTGCGCTGGCGTGGCTGCTGTCGGCGAAGACGGCCAGGAAGCCGCCGGACGGCAGCGCCACGGCGGTGCCGAACTGGGCTGCATCGGTTTCGGACGAGAGGTGGAAGATGCCGGTCAATGCGTTGCCGGCGCTGTCGAACACCTCGCCGACCACGGTGTAGGCGCCGCCGGGCTGGCCGATGTGCCAGGTGGCCAGGTAATCGCCGGCATCGGCCCCGAGCAGCATGGTGATCCCGATGCCGCTGGCGGCGCCGGCGCCGTAGTTGAACGACCCGGTTGGCGACAGCCACGCCCCCCACAGCGTCCCCGCCGGCGAGGACAGCGTGATGTAGGGTGAGTAATAGTTGTTGTACACAAACAACGTATCACCGTTGACCGGCGCAACCCCGACCGATTTGTCGTAGATGTCCTGGTTCAGGCCAAAGCTGCGCAGCGTCATGGCAAGGTTCCACCAGAGGTTGATGAAACCCTAACGCTCCTGGGGCTTTCCCCTCAAGAGAAGGTTCAGTTCCAGCGCGGCTCGTGCCAAGTCACCTCCTCGTCAAGCGGAAATACCGGCCGTGGCAGGCGCGACCAGGGAAAGTTGCGCAAAATGGGACTCGTCAGGCCTGGCGCATCCACTTCAAACACATTCTCGCGAGTAAAGAACTCGTCGAAGCCGGCGCGGAAATGCCCGCGGGATTTTACCACCACCACGCGCGCCGTAGCGATGTCGATGCCATGCATTTCCAACATGCGGGGCTCATGGCATTGCCGCCGCAGGCTGCCGACCACGACGCGCAGGCCGCTGCCCGACAGCTCCAGCAGGGCCGATGGGCCGAGCGCGAACTGGCGGCCCGCCATGGTGCCGCGGCGACCAACGCCAGTGCCGTCCCGCAGCAGGATGACACGGGCGCGGGCAACGAAGCGCTGGCCGAACTGGTCTTCCACCCGGTTGAACACGGCGTCGAAATCGGCGCCTTCGCCCAGCGCATGGGCTTCGGCAGCCAGCGCCGGGTCGATGAAGTTGCCGAGCACGACGCCCGGCACGCCAGTTTCATGCAGGGCGCGCAGCACATAGGGGGTATTGCCGCGGCCGCCGCCCCCGGGGTTGTCGCCGGCATCCGAGAAGATCACCGGCGGATGTTCGCCACGGCCGGCGCGCAGCGCCAGCTCGGTCGCCTCGGCCACGCTGAGCAGCCGGCGGGTGTGCCGCCCCCGCTCCGCCCAGCCGCGCCGCGCCAGGCCAAGCGCCGCCTCCCGCGCTAGACGTTGGTCGGCGCCGCGGGCGGTCACGGTGATGGTGACGCCGCATTTCGGCAGGTCACTGAACACGAAGCCGCCGGCTACGCTGGCATTGGCGATGCGCGGGTCGGCCGCCATCAGGGCCTCGGCGTCATGGATCAGGTCGGCATAGGGACCCTCGGCGGTAAGCAGCGTCACCGTCGGCGGGGCCAGCGGCAGACGGATGAAGGCGGTGGCGAAGCGCTCGCCGGCCAGGGCTTCGCGGATCAGGCTGGCGGATTCGGCGGCCCGTTCGGCCATGTCGACATGCGGGTTGGTCCGGTAGACCACCAGCGCTGTCGCGCTCTCGACCAGCTTCTCGCTCACGTTGCAGTGAAGGTCGTGGCTGACGACGACGGGTACGACAGGGCCGACGATGGCGCGCACCATGGCCACCAGCGTACCGTCGCTGTCCTCATCGGCCACGGCGGAGGAAGCCCCGTGGCTGCCGACATAGACCGCGTCCAGCGGCAGGGCGGCGGCCAGACCGGTGCGGATCTCGTCGAGGAAGCCCTGGAACACCGCCTGGTCGATCGGGCCGCCCGGCGGCGCCGAGGCCACCAGCACCGGCACCGGCACCCAGGGGCCAGTGGCATCCATGCGCCGGTAGAAGCCGGGGAATTCGGCGGGCAACCCGCTGGTCTCGGCCCGCGCAAGCCGGCTGATCGCCGCGCCGCGTTCGAGGCATTGCGCGGTAAAGTCCGCCAGCACGGTCGGGGGCGCGAAGGCATTGGCTTCCAGATGCAGTCCCAGCACCGCCACGCGCGGTGCGCCTGACTTGTCCAAACCCATCTCCAGCCCCCGGATTGCCGCTCTCGCCACCCTGTATAGACTGCCGGCGATGAAAGCCGAGACGGGGAATGGCGAGCATTGAGGAGGCAGTCGGCTTGCTGGCGCGCCTGGTGGCGTTCGACACCACCAGCCGCAACAGCAACCTGGACCTGATCCGCTGCATCGAGGCGGCGCTGGCCGCGCATGGCATCGCCTGCCAGGTGCAGCCGGACGCTGCCGGCCGCAAGGCCAACCTGCATGCGCTGGTCGGCCCCGCCGTGCCCGGCGGCATCGCGCTGTCCGGCCATGTCGACACGGTGCCGGTGGAGGGCCAGGCCTGGCTGGCCAACCCCTTCGCCCTGCGCCGGGCCGATGGCCGCCTGACCGCCCGCGGCGCCTGCGACATGAAGGGCTTCGTCGCCTGCGCGGTGCTGGCCGCGATCGACGCCAGCAAGCGCGAACTGGCCCGGCCGCTGCACCTGCTGATCACCTTCGACGAGGAAACCACCTTCGCCGGTGCCCGGCAGATGGCGCGCGACCTGCCGGCTACCGCACCGCTGCCGGCCATGTGCGTGGTGGGCGAGCCGACCAGCATGGCCCCGGTCATCGCGCACAAGGGCTATGCCAGCTGGGATGCGCGGTTCACCGGCCTGTCCGGCCATTCCTCCCGCCAGGACGCCACGGCCAACGCGCTGCACGCTGCGGCGGAGGCCATCGCCTGGCTCAGCGCACGGGCGCGCTGGTTTTCACGCGAAGGCCGGCGCGATGCCGGCTTCACCCCGCCGCACACCACCGTGCATGCCGGCACCTGCCATGCCGGCACGGTGCTGAACATCGTGCCCGACCTGGCCGAGTTCACCTTCGAAGTGCGCAGCGTGCCGGGCGACGACCCCCTTGCCGTGTTGGCCGAGCTCAAGGCCTTCGTCGAAGCCGAAGTGATGCCGCCGCTCCGCGCGGTTCATCCCGCAAGCGCGGCAACCTTCATCGAACGCGCCTTTGCCCCGGCGCTGGCGCTGGCC
This sequence comes from uncultured Rhodospirillales bacterium, assembly GCA_903843125.1. Taxonomy (GTDB): domain Bacteria; phylum Pseudomonadota; class Alphaproteobacteria; order Acetobacterales; family Acetobacteraceae; genus CAIMOR01. The sequence goes on along the minus strand of CAIMOR010000518.1, from coordinate 1,129 downwards.
GAGGACCATGCGCTGACGCTGCTGACCCAGCGCATCACCGGCCGCAACAGCGCCGGCCGCGTCAGCTACGGCACGGAGGCCGGCTTCTATCAGGGCATCGGCATCCCCACCATTGTCTGCGGCCCCGGCGATATCGCCATGGCGCACCAGCCGGAGGAATCGGTACCGGAAGCCGACCTGGCCGCCTGCCTGCACTACCTGGCGCGACTGACGGACACGCTGGCACCATGACCCAAGGCGGCGCCCCCGGGGATGGCGGCCTGCCGCCGGCGCTCGCGGCGCTGCTCGCGGGCACGACCAATGCGCCGCGGCTGGCGGTGCAGGTGACGCCGCCGGACCTGCGCCCCTGGCTGGCGGGCAATGTCCTGCCCGGCGTCTGGAGTTTCACCGCCACCGAACCTGGCCCGCACGTGATGATCGTGGCGCTGATGCATGGCAACGAGATCGGCGGTGCGGTGCTGCTGGACCGGTGGCTGCGCGCCGGCCTGCGGCCGCGCCGGGGCCGGCTGACGCTGGTCTTCGCCAACCTGGAAGCCTATGCGCGCTTCGATATCGAGGACCCGACCGCGAGCCGCTTCCTCGACGAGGACATGAACCGGGTATGGGACGAGGAGACGCTGGAAGGTGGCCGGCGCTCCGCCGAATTGCGGCGCGCCCGCGCGCTGCGCCCGGTGTTCGAGACCGCCGACGTGCTGCTGGACCTGCATTCCATGCTGTGGCCCGGCGAGCCGCTGCTGCTGTGCGGCCAACCGGCCCGCGCCGCCGAACTGGCCCTGGCGCTCGGCACGCCGGCGTTGGCGGTGGCGGACGAAGGCCATGCTGGCGGGCGCCGCCTGCTGGACTACACGCCGTTCAGCACGCCGGCGGGTGGCCGCCGCGCGCTGTTGCTGGAAGCCGGTTCGCACTGGCAGCCTGAGACGGTGGCGCAGATGGAGACCAGTGCGGCCCGGCTGCTGCAACTCTGCGGCCTTACCGGCGCGGCATCGCCGGCGCCGCCCGGCCGCTTGGCGCGGGTTACCCGCACCGTCACCGCCGGCAGCAACAGCTTCGCCTTCCTTCGACCCTACCGCGGTGGCCAGGTGGTGGCGGCACGCAACACGCTGATCGCGCTCGACGGCGAGGCGGAGGT
>CAIMOR010000517.1 GCA_903843125.1 uncultured Rhodospirillales bacterium | reverse complement strand
GTCGTTGGTGGCGGCCAGCAGCCGCTGGGCCTCGGCCCGGTCCCGGCTCAACTCGTCCTCGCCCCTGAGATAGCCGAAGAAATGCCACCAACCGTTCAGTGCCTCCTCCGGCTGCGCGTTCGGCCTGGCCTCCAGCGGCAGGTCGTCGGCGCCAATCGCCCAGGACAAGGCATCGCCCAGTCCACTCCGTGCGAGGTGGTCCATCAAGGCAGCGGAGTCAAGGACTTCGGCATGCGGAAGCCACCGCAGCATGGCATCGCGCAGCAGTTCGGCCGGGCCGGGCGGCAGGTCCAGCAGGCAAAAGGGCTCCTCCACTGCCGGCAGCAGGGCCGGTTGGCGGAGCAATATGGCAAGCAGGATGCGCGCCTGGCCGGGGCGAGGATCCTCAGGCGCGGTGCGGTTGATCCGCACCGGCGGCAGCTTGTCCCACGGCTTGCGCGGCCCCTTGCGCATCACCGGGCCAGGTCCGCGGCCGAAGGCCGGCCTCTCGCCCCGGGTGCTGGCGAAGAAGCGGTCGAGCAGCGCACGGCGGTATTCGGCGCCGACGCCCTTGTCCTCGATCACGCCGGCCTTGGCGACCAGCAGTGCCCGGATGCCGGCACGCTGTTCCGGCGTCGCCGCCGGCCGGTCGCCCACCAGCAGCGCGTACAGCGCCTCCGAAAGCGGCTTCGCGCTATCCAGCACCGCCTGGAACGCGGCGGCGCCCTTGCGGCCCACCAGGGTGTCCGGATCCTCCCCGGCCGGCAGCGTGGCCAGCCGAAGGGTCGCCTCAGGCTTCAGCGCCGGCAATGCAACCTCCACGGCGCGGGCCGCCGCCTTGGCGCCGGCGCTGTCACCGTCGAAGCACAGCACCGGCTCCGGCGACATCTGCCACAGCGCCGCCAGTTGCTCGGCTGTCAATGCCGTACCCAGCGGCGCCACGGCACCGGTGAAGCCGGCCTGGTGCAGCATGATCACATCCATGTAGCCTTCCACCGCAATCACCGCGGCGCCGCGGAAAGCGCCTTCCCGCGCCAGGTCCCAGCCGTAGAGGCTCTGCCGCTTGCGGAACAGCTCGGTTTCCGGGCCGTTCACGTACTTGGGCTGGCCATCGCCCATCACCCGGCCGCCGAAGCTGATGATCCGCCCGCGTCGGTCCTTGATGGGAAACATCACCCGGCCGAAGAACAGGTCGACGCTGCCGCTGGCCGGGTCATCCGGTTCACGCCACTTCATCAGCCCGGCTTCCACCAACTGCTCCGTGGTGATGCCCTCGGCGCGCAGGTCGGCCGCCAGCGCCCCCCTGCCTTCGCCTGACCACCCCAGGCCGAATTTCGCGATGGTCGCCTCGGTCAGCCCACGGTTCAGCAGGTAGTCCAGTGCCGCGCTGCCCTCCGGCAGCCGCAGCCGACGCTGATACACGGCGGCGGCAGCGGCCAGCACGGCATGGCTGTCGCGCGCCCGCGCCTCACGCTCGGCAGCCTGTGGGGTCGGCTTCGGCACCGCCATGCCGGCCTCGGCCGCCAGGCGCTCCACCGCTTCCGGAAAGCTGGCGCCCTCGGCCCGCATCAGGAAGGCGATGGCATCGCCGTGCGCGCCGCAGCCGAAGCAGTGGAAATGGTCGTCGTAGACGTAGAAGCTCGGCGTCTTTTCGTTGTGAAAAGGGCAGCAGCCCTTCCATTGCCGGCCATTGCGCACCAGCCTGGTCTTGCGGCCGATCAGCCCGGGCAGCGGCGTGCGGGTTCGCAGGTCGTCCAGGAATTGCGGGGGGAGCGCCATGGCCGGCATTCAATACAGCAGGCAGTAAGGCCGCGTTAGCGATAACCCGTGCAGGTTACATCATACCGCTGGCCAAGAAGGTAGTCCGATGCGTTCATTCTTCGCCCGCTCTCTGGCCGTCCGGCTCTATGCCGTGTTCGGCCTGCTGGCCCTGTCGGCAATGTCGGCACCGCTCGCCAACTTCCTGGCCGCCGGCCATGTGATGAATGCGTTGGAACGTTCCAGCGTGCTGGCCCTGGGCTCACGCATGGCGGCGAAGGTGAACGCCGGCGTCTACGCCACGGTGATGGAAACCCGCGGTATCTACATCGCCCGGGACGAGGCCGAGCTGCGCCGCTTTGCCGCCGAGATGACCAAGCGGCTGGACGCCCTGCAGACCGACCTGGAGAGCTGGGCGGCAGCCGCGACGGATGCCGAAGGGCGCGCCAGCTTCGCCCCGGTCCAGGCCTCGGCGGACAGTTTCCTGCGGTTCCGCCGGGAAGCGGTGCGCATGGCGCTGGCCGAGGGGCCGCTGCCGCAGCGCATCGCCGCGGTGAATGCGTACAGCAACAACGAAATAAACCGCGCCAACCGCCAGGCGCTGAACGCCGCCCTGGATGCCGCCAGCAGCGCCGCGAGCCGCCGCGCCGTCGCGCTGCGGGCGGAACTCGCCGCCGAGGTCAACCAGGACGCCTGGGCTCGCCTCGGCGTCACGCTCGGCCTTGTGCTGGCTGCGTTGGCGCTCGGGCTGCTGGTGGTGCGTCGCGGCGCGCTGAAGCCGGCGGCCCGGCTGGCTGCGGCGCTGGAGACCATGCGCCGCGGCGAGTTGCAGCACCCGGTGCCCGACGCCGACCGCAGCGACGAGTTCGGCCTGATGTCCCGCGCCGCCGACCAGCTGCGGCTCGGGCTGTTGCACGCGGCCGAGACCGACCGCGAGAGCCAAGCCGCTGCCGAGGCCCGCGCCGGCCGCGCCGAGGCCCGCACCGAGGCGGCGCTGGCGTTCGAGGCTGCCGCCCGTGGTGCGCTGGCGGCGCTGAGCGACTCTGCCGCCGGGGTCAACGCCACCGCGGCAACGCTGCGGCAGCTGGCGGCCGAGGCCGGTGGCACCGGCAGCGCCGTGGCGCTGGCCACGCAACGCGCCGATGGTGGCGTGCAGGCGGTGGCTGCCGCGGCCGAGGAAATGGCCGCCAGTGTGCGCGAGATCACGCGCCAGGTGGCCGAGGCCGCCAACACCGCCCGCCAAGCCGCCGAGGAAGCGGCGATGACCGACAGCACGGTCCGCGCCCTGGCCGAGGGCGCCGCGCGTATCGGCGACGTGGTGCGGCTGATCAGCGACATCGCCGGCCAGACTAACCTGCTGGCGCTGAACGCAACGATCGAGGCGGCCCGCGCCGGCGAGGCCGGCAAGGGCTTCGCCGTCGTCGCCAGCGAGGTCAAGGCGCTGGCGGCCCAGACCGCCCGCGCCACCGAGGAGATCGGCACCCAGATCACCGCCATGCAGGGCGCTACCGACAAGGCCGTCGCCACCATTCGCGGCATCGGCGTCACCGTGGCCCGCAGCAACGAGATCGCCACCCAGATCGCCGCGGCGGTCGAACAGCAGGGCGCCGCCACCGCCGAGATTGCCCGCAGCGCCGCCAACGCCGCGCAGGAAACCGCGGAACTCTCGGGCCAGGCCGGCCAGGTGCAGGCCGCCGCCGAACGCTTGGACGGCGAGGCCGCCGGACTGGTTTCCGCCGCTCAGGCCTTCACCGCCCGCACCGGCACCCTGCAACAGGACATGGGCGCCTTCCTCACGCAGTTGCGCGCCGGCTGATGGCCGGCGATTGACCTGCCTCAAGGCCACGGCGGCCAGCGCGGGCTAACCGCGGGCCACGACGAGAATGGGGGCGGCAATGCGGCAGCGGCTATCAGTACCGGCGGCCTGGCTGGCGGCCAGCCTGCTTTCGGCAATCGGTCCAGCCCTGGCGCAGACTCGGCACGGCGACGCCGAGCGCGGCCATCACCTCGCCGAAACCTTCTGTGCCCAGTGCCACCTCATCGCGCCAAACCTCGGCGGCAGTTGGACCGACGCACCGCCCTTCCCGGAATTGGCGCGCGACCCCAAGCGCGACCAGGCCTGGTTCCGCCGCTTCGTGCAGCAGCCGCACTGGCACATGATGGGCACCAACCGCAGCCAGCCGGAGGCCGACGACCTGGCGGCCTACTTCACCACGCTGCGGCAATAGGCGCTCAGCCGCCCAGCGCCGCCTTCACCATCGGCCCGGCCTTGCCCATGTCCAGGCTGGCGGCGTGCTTCGCCTTCAGCACGGCCATCACCTTGCCCATTTCCTTGATGCTGCTGGCGCCGGCCTCGGCCACGGCCTCAGCCACCGCGGCGCGCATGGCGTCGTCGCTCATCTGCTGCGGCAGGAAGCTCTCGATTACCGCGATCTCCGCCTCCTCCTTCTCGGCCAGTTCCGGCCGGTTGCCCTGGCGATACAACTCCACGCTCTCGCGCCGGCTCTTGGCCATGCCACGCAGCATGGCAATGATCTGCTCATCCGGCACCTTCTCGACGCCACTCGGGCGGGCATTGATGTCCACGTCCTTCAGCTTGGCCATGATCATGCGAATGGTGGAGGTCCGCGGCGCGTCCTTGGCCAGCATGCTTGCCTTCATCTCGGCAGTGAATCGGGTGCGCAGATCTTCGGCCATGGCGGGACTCCTTCAGGCCCGATAGATAGGCGCCACCGCCCGGGCGCGCCAGCAGGGAGAATTTTTCCCGAACCAGCGCTTGCCTATTGCACTGGGAATTCCTTTCCCGCTAGCCTCTGGCCATGCGCACGGTTGAAGACGTCATCGCCCTTCTGGGCGGCCTGGAAGGCGCGGCAACGCGCTGCGGCATCGGTACCGAGGCGGTGCGGAAGTGGCGCCAGGCGCGGGCCATTCCGGCGAAGCACTGGCCCGCGGTCATTGCTGCCACCGGCCTCACCCTGGCCGACCTTTCCGCCGCGCCCCCCGTTCCGGAGCAAGCCATGCAGAACCCCGACTCGGTGCCCGAGGGCGCGACTGCCTGCCTCGTCCTCGGCGATGGCAGCGTGGCCTGGGGCCGCGGCATCGGTGCCCATACTGCCGCTGCGGTCGGCGAGGTCTGCTTCAACACCAGCATGACCGGTTACCAGGAAACCCTGACCGACCCGTCCTATGCCGGCCAGATCATCACCTTCACCTTCCCGCACATCGGCAATGTCGGCACCAACGGCGAGGATATCGAGGCGCTGGCGCCTGCCTGCCGCGGCCTGGTGGTCAAGCAGGACATCACCGAACCCGCCAACTGGCGCAGCGCGCTGCACCTGGACGCCTGGCTGAAGCGCCATGGCACGCCCGGCATCGCCGGGGTTGATACCCGCGCCCTGACCGCCCGCATCCGCGATGGCGGCGCGCCGAACGGCGTACTGTGCTTTCCGGCCGACGGTCGGTTCGACCTGGCGGCGCTGCGCGCCCAGGCGGCGGGCTGGCCGGGGCTGGAAGGCATGGACCTGGCGAAGGAAGTTACCTGCCGCCAGAGCTACAGTTGGGAGGAGGCCGAATACGTCTGGCCCACCGGCTACGCCACGCAGACCGCACCCCGATTCAAGGTCGTCGCGGTCGACTATGGCGCCAAGCGCAACATCCTGCGTTGCCTCGCCGCCGCCGGTTGCGCCGTGACCGTGGTGCCCGCCACCGCCACCGCCGACGACATCCTGCGTCACAACCCCGATGGCGTTTTCCTGTCGAACGGTCCAGGCGACCCGGCGGCGACCGGCGCCTATGCCGTGCCGGCCATCCAGGCCGTGCTGGCCAAGGGCGTGCCGGTGTTCGGCATCTGCCTGGGCCACCAGTTGCTCGGCCTGGCGCTGGGCGCCAGCACCTACAAGCTGGAGCGCGGCCACCGCGGCGCCAACCAACCGGTGAAGGACCTGGCGACCGGCAAGGTGGAGATCACCAGCCAGAACCACGGTTTCGCGGTGGATGCGAAGACGCTGCCGGCCGGCGTGCGGGTTTCCCACGTCTCGCTGTTCGACGGTTCCAATGAAGGCCTCGCCTGCGATGACAAGCCGGCCTTTTCCGTGCAGTACCACCCGGAAGCCTCGCCGGGCCCGACCGACAGCCACCACCTGTTCCACCGCTTCACCGCGTTGATGGAGAAGGTGCGTGTTTAGCCTGGCGGGGCGCGTCGGGCTGGTCACCGGCGGCAATGGCGGCATCGGGCTGGGGCTGGCCCGCGGGCTGGCCAAGGCCGGCGCCGCCGTGGCCATCGCCGGCCGCAACGCCGCGAAGAACGCCGCGGCCGTGGCAGAACTGCAGGCGCTCGGCGCGCAGGCCATTGCGGTTGAGGTGGACGTGACCGAACCGGCCAGCATCCAGGCCATGGTGGACGAGACCGTGGCAAAGCTCGGCCGCCTGGATATCCTAGTGAACAACGCCGGCATGAACATCCGCCGCCGGCCGGAGGACTACCGCCTGGAGGACTGGCACCAGGTGCTGGCCACCAACCTGACCAGCGCCATGCTGGCCAGCCAGGCCGCCTACCCGCACCTGAAGGCCAGCGGGCACGGCCGGGTCATCAATAACGGCTCCATGCTGTCCATCTTCGGCATGCCGATGCATGTGGCCTATGGCGCCAGCAAGGGCGGCGTGGTGCAACTGACGCGCAGCACAGCCGTGGCCTGGGCGCCCGATGGCATCACCGTGAACGTGCTGCTACCCGGCTGGATCGACACCGCGCTGACCCGCACGGCACGCACCGACCTGCCGACGCTGAACGACGACGTGATCCGCCGCACGCCGGCGAAGCGCTGGGGCACGCCGGCGGACTTCGAGGGCATCGCCGCCTTCCTGGCCAGCGACGCCGCCGCCTTCATCACCGGCACGGCCATCCCGGTGGATGGCGGCTTCAGCGTCCAAGGCTGAACAATGCCCAGCGCCGAGACGCTGCTGGTCTTCGCCGCCCTCTCGCTCGGCCTGGCGCTGACGCCGGGGCCGAACATGCTCTATCTCGTCTCCCGCACGCTGGCGCAGGGCACGCAGGCGGGCATCGTCTCGCTGTTCGGCTGCCAGTTCGGCTCGCTGGTCATCGCGCTGCTGGCGGCGGCCGGCATCACGGCGGCGCTGCTGGCCATTCCCTATGCCTCGGATGTGCTGCGCCTGGGCGGCGCGGCCTACCTGGCCTGGCTGGCCTGGCAATGCGTGCGCCCCGGCGGCCGGCCGATCTTCTCGCCGCAACCAATGCCGCGGGAGGGCAGCGTGAAGCTGTTCGCGCTCGGTGCCGCCACGGCGCTGCTGAACCCCAAGGTGGCGCTGTTCTACATGGCGGTGCTGCCGCCCTTCCTGGCGCCGGAACGCGGCGACGTGTTCGCCCAGGCCGCCATCCTCGGCGTCGTGCAGGTGCTGGTCTGCACCATCTTCGACGGCCTGCTGGTGCTCTCCGCCGGCGGCGTTTCCCGTTTCCTCACCGGTCGCCCGTTCTGGATGGCGGCGCAGCGCTGGGTGCTCGGCACCGCGCTGGGCATGCTGGCCGCGAAGCTGGCGCTGCAACCTTCCCGCTAGGACGCCTCCATGCCGAAGCGCACCGACATCAAATCCATCCTCATCATCGGCGCCGGGCCCATCGTCATCGGCCAGGCCTGCGAGTTCGACTATTCCGGCGCGCAGGCCTGCAAGGCGCTGCGAGCCGAGGGCTATCGCGTCATCCTGGTCAACTCCAACCCGGCCACGATCATGACCGACCCGGGCCTGGCCGATGCGACCTACATCGAGCCGATCACCCCCGATGTGGTCGAGAAGATCATCGCCAAGGAGCGCCCGGACGCGATCCTGCCGACCATGGGCGGGCAGACCGCACTGAACACGGCGATGAAGTTGTTCGAGAGCGGCGCCCTTGAGCGCTGGGGCTGCGAGCTGATCGGCGCCAAGGCCGAGGTGATCGACAAGGCCGAGGACCGGCTGAAGTTCCGCGACGCCATGACGAAGATCGGCATCGAGAGCCCGCGCAGCGAAGTCGTCCACACCATGGCGGAAGCGCGCCTGGCCGTCGAGATCATCAAGCTGCCCTGCGTCATCCGGCCCAGCTTCACGCTGGGCGGCACCGGCGGCGGCATTGCCTACAACCGCGAGGAGTTCGAGCAGATCGTCGCCGGCGGCCTCGATGCCTCACCGACCACGGAAGTGCTGATCGAGGAAAGCGTCGTCGGCTGGAAGGAATACGAGATGGAGGTGGTCCGCGACAGCGCGGACAACTGCATCATCATCTGCTCCATCGAGAACCTCGACGCGATGGGCGTCCACACCGGGGACAGCGTCACGGTGGCCCCTGCCCTGACCTTGACCGACAAGGAATACCAGCGCCTGCGGGATGCCTCCATCGCCTGCCTGCGCGAGATCGGCGTGGATACCGGTGGCAGCAACGTGCAGTTCGGCATCAACCCCGCCGATGGCCGCATCGTCATCATCGAGATGAACCCGCGCGTCTCGCGCTCCAGCGCGCTGGCCTCCAAGGCCACCGGCTTCCCCATCGCCAAGGTCGCCGCCAAGCTGGCCGTCGGCTATACGCTGGACGAGCTGACCAACGACATCACCATGGTCACGCCGGCCAGTTTCGAGCCGACGATCGACTACGTGGTGGTGAAGATCCCGCGCTTCACCTTCGAGAAGTTCCCCGGCACCCCGGCCACGCTGACCACCAGCATGAAGTCGGTGGGCGAAGCGATGGCCATCGGCCGCAGCTTCAACGAAGCGCTGCAGAAGGGCCTGCGCAGCCTGGAGACCGGCTATTCCGGCCTGGACGAAATTCCCGCGCCTGGCGATGGCAGCCTCCAGGCCTTCCATGCCTCCCTGGCGACGCCGCGGCCGGACCGTGCCCTGATGGTGGCGCAGGCGCTGCGCGCCGGCATGGGCGTCGACGAAATCCACCAGGCCTGCCACTTCGACCCCTGGTTCATCCGCGAGATCGCCAAGGTGGTGGAGGCCGAGGCCGGCGTGAAGGCGCTGGGCCTGCCGCAGACCGCCATGGGCCTGCGCAAGCTGAAGGCGCTGGGTTTTTCCGACAGGCAGCTGGGCAAGCTGGCCGGCATCGCCGAGACCGAGGTGGTCGCGCTGCGCGACCGCCTGGGCGTCCACCCGGTGTTCAAGCGCATCGACACCTGCGCCGCCGAGTTCGCCAGCGATACGCCCTACATGTACAGCACCTATGAGGGTGGCTTCGGCACCCCGGTGTGCGAGAGCCGGCCCACGGACAAGCGGAAGATCATCATCCTGGGCGGCGGGCCCAACCGCATCGGCCAGGGCATCGAGTTCGACTACTGCTGCGTCCATGCCTGCTACGCGCTGCGCGAGGCCGGTTTCGAGACCATCATGGTCAACTGCAACCCCGAGACGGTGAGCACCGACTACGACACCTCGGACCGGCTGTATTTCGAGCCGCTGACCGCCGAGGACGTCATCAGCCTGATCCGCAAGGAACAGGAGAACGGGACCCTGCTGGGCTGCATCGTGCAGTACGGCGGCCAGACCCCGCTGAAGCTGAGCCAGGCTCTGCACAAGGCCGGCATCCCCATCCTCGGCACCTCGGCCGAAGCCATCGACATCGCCGAGGACCGCGAGCGGTTCCAGCTGCTGTTGAAGGGCCTGGGCCTCAAGCAGCCGCAGAACGGCATCGCCCGCAACCTGGACGAGGCGCTCGTGCAGGCCGAACGCATCGGCTACCCGGTGGTGGTGCGCCCCAGCTACGTGCTGGGCGGCCGCGCCATGGAGATTGCCCACAACAAGGAACAGCTGCTGCGCTTCGGCCAGGAAGCGGTGAAGGTGTCCGGCGAGAACCCGATCCTGATCGACCAGTACCTGGCCGACGCCATCGAGGTGGATGTGGACTGCATCTGCGACGCCGATGGCCGCGTCTACGTCGCCGGCGTCATGGAGCACATCGAGGAAGCCGGCATCCACTCCGGCGACAGCGCCTGTTCCCTGCCGCCGTACTCGCTGCCGCCCAGCATCGTGACCGAGCTGAAGGCCGAAACCGAGGCGATGGCCAAGGCCCTGAAGGTGCGTGGCCTGATGAACGTGCAGTACGCGGTCAAGGACGGCGAGATCTTCGTCCTTGAAGTGAACCCGCGCGCCAGCCGCACCGTGCCCTTCGTGGCCAAGGCCACCGGCGTTGCGGTGGCCAAGATCGGCGCACGCGTCATGGCCGGCGCCAGCCTGGCCGAGTTCAACCTGGACGACGATGCGGTGTACCGGCACGTGGCGGTGAAGGAGGCGGTCTTCCCGTTCAACCGCTTCCCGAACGTGGACGTCATCCTGGGGCCGGAGATGAAGTCCACCGGCGAGGTCATGGGCCTTGATGTCTCCTTCGAACGCGCCTTCCTGAAGGCCCAGCTGGGCGCCGGGGTGAAGCTGCCGGCCAGCGGCACCGCCTTCATCTCGGTGAAGGAGAGCGACAAGCCCGCCGCCATCACCCTGGCGCGCCGGCTGCTGGACATGGGCTTCAGCATCATCGCCACCCGCGGCACCGCGGCGCGCCTGCGGGAGGCCGGGTTGGCCTGCCAGGTGGTCAACAAGGTACTGGAAGGCCGGCCGCACTGCGTCGACAGCATGAAGTCCGGCGATATCCAGCTGGTCATCAATACCTCCGGCGGCGGCCAGAGCGTGGCGGACAGCTTCGACATCCGCCGCTCGGCCCTGACCCACGGCATTCCGCACTTCACCACCGCGGCCGGCGCCCGGGCCGCGGTGCACGCCATTGCGGCTCTCCGGGCCGGAACCCTTGATGTGGCCCCCCTGCAGTCCTACTTTAGCCATTCGTTCTGAGCATGGCGGGGGCGCAGGGAACTGCACCCCCGTCGTTAGTGTTTGCCCCCGCCATCCGCCTTGCCGCAGCCCATGGGCCGTGGCGGGTTGACGGGGGCGGCTGAAGGAAAGAAGCGCCGTGCAGAAGTTCCCCATGACCGCTGAAGGTCTGGCGAGGCTGGAAGATGAGCTCAGGACGCTGAAGAGCGAGGAGCGCCCGGCCGTGATCCGCGCCATCGCGGAGGCCCGTGCGCATGGCGATCTTTCGGAGAACGCCGAATACCATGCGGCGCGGGAGCGCCAGTCCTTCATCGAGGGCCGCATCGGCGAGCTCGAGAGCATCATCCCCTCGGTCGAGGTGATCGATGTGTCCAAGCTCTCCGGCAACCAAGTGAAGTTCGGCGCCTACGTCACCGTGATCGACGAGGAGACCGAGGAGGAGAAGACCTACCGCATCGTCGGCGCCTACGAGGCCGACATGAAGGTCAACTCCATTTCCATCTCGTCCCCGCTGGCGCGGACGCTGATCGGCAAGAAGGTCGGCGACAGCGTCGAGGTGCCGGCGCCTGGTGGCGCCCGGGCCTACGAGATCGCGGGCGTCCGCTACAACTGACCGCGTATTGAGCCGCAGCACGCAGCCCGAAGACGTGCTGCGTCGCAGCACGCATTCTGGAGATGTGCTGCGTCGCAGCACCGGGCTTGCGCCAGCTTGCGGCAAGGTGTCTACCCCGCCGGCGTAACTCCGGACCCTGCCCATGTCGCCGCTGGACCACGGGGGCGCCGCCGCCCCCAGCCTGACCTTTGCCGATGTCGAGGCCGCCGCGGGCCGCATCGCCGGCGCCGTGCTGCGCACGCCGATGCTGGTCAGCGACGCCGTGTCCCGCGCCACCGGCTGCCGGGTTCACCTGAAGCTGGACAACCTGCAGGCCACCGGCGCCTTCAAGGAACGCGGTGCGGCCAACCGCATCGCCCTGTTGACCCCGGCGGAGAAGGCGGCGGGCGTCATCGCCATGTCCGCCGGCAACCATGCCCAGGCGGTGGCGCGCCATGCCTCCCTCGCCGGCATCCGCGCCATCATCGTGATGCCGCAGTTCACCCCCGCGACCAAGGTGGTGCGGACCGAGGGCTGGGGCGCCCAGGTGGTGCTGCACGGCGAGACGCTGGCCGAGGCCGCCGCCCACGCCCATGCCCTGGCCCGCGCCGAAGGCCTGACCTTCATCCACCCCTACGACGACCCCGGCGTGATTGCCGGCCAGGGCACCGTGGCGCTGGAGATGCTGGCCGACGCGGCGGAGCAACTGGACGCGCTGGTGTTCCCGGTGGGCGGTGGCGGCTTGCTGGCCGGCTGCGCCACCGCGGCGGCGGCGCTGCGGCCGGGGCTGCCGGTGTTCGGCGTGGAGGTGGAGGGCTACCCCGCCATGGCCCAGCGCCTGGCCGGGCTGCCGGTGAACGTGGGCGGGCCGACGATTGCCGAGGGCATCGCGGTGCGCGATGTCGGCGAACTGCCGCTGGCCCAGCTGCGGCTGCTGCGGACCGAGGTGCTGGTGGTGCCGGAACGCGCGGTGGAACAGGCCATCGCGCTGCTGGCCGAGGGTGCCAAGGTGGTGGCCGAGGGCGCCGGCGCCGCAGGCGTGGCCGCGCTGCTGGCCTTCCCCGAGCGCTTCGCCGGCAAGGCGGTGGGTACCGTGGTCTGCGGCGGCAATATCGACAGCCGGGTGCTGGCCAACGTGCTGCTGCGCAACCTGCTGCGGGACGGGCGCATCCTGCGGGTCCACCTGGCCATTCCGGATCGGCCCGGCGTGCTGGCGGATATCGCGGGGCGGGTGGCGGCGGTCGGCGGCAACATCATCGAGGTGGAGCACAAGCGGTTGTTCGCCTCCCCCAGCGTCAAGGATGCCGAGCTGGAACTGATGATCGAGGTGCGCGACGCAGCGCAGGGCAACGCCATCATCGCCGCGCTGGAGGCGGCCGACTACGTGGTGCGCCGGGGCTGAGCCCGGCCAAGGTCGCGGCGCACGCCAGGCACGGCGCCGGTCATTCCGCCGCCGCGTCGTCGCTGGCCGGGCATCCTGGAACTTGTCCACCTCGGCGTCCTTGCCGTCGTCACGTTCCCCAACGTAGCGGTAGAGGCAGGGTGCGGCACCGCGGCTGCCGTTGTTGATGGTCTTCAGCGGCAGCACATAGCGCCGGCCGTCGATGCGGCCCTCGGCGCGTCGGGTCGTGATGTCCAGGTTGGCATAGACCCGCATCGCGCATGCCGCCCGCTCCCCGCCGCCGGGCGGCTCATAATGGAACGACCGGCGGCTCGCCAGCCGGCGGCCGAGTGACGCGCCAGCCCAGCGCCAGGCCGCCCAGCAGCAGCGCGCCCGAGAGCAGGAACGGCGCGCCGGGCAGGTCCCAGCCGCGATCGATGGCCAGGGCGAAGCTGCCGGCGAACAGGGTTGGCCCGAGCAGCTGGGCCAGCCCCTGAACGCTGCTGGCGGCACCCTGCAGCCGGCCCTGCGCGTCGGCCGGGACGCGGCGCGACATCAGGCTCTGCAGCGCCGGGCCACCGACGCCCCACAGCGCCACCAGAGGCAGCGCGGCCATGAACCAGGCCCCGGTCGGCGCCAGGCCGTAGCCGGCGAAGCCGAGCGCGCCGCAGAACAGGCCCAGCACCATGGCCCGGCGCTCCCCGATGCGCTTGACCACTGGGCCGACCAGGCCGCCCTGCACCACGGCCGAGCAGACGCCGACCGCGGCCAGCGCCAGCCCCATGCTCGCCTCCGACCAGCCATAGCGGTAGGTGGCGTAGAGGACGGTGATGCTGGGCAACACCACATGTGCCAGCTGCGACAGGAAATGCACCCCGGCCAGGCCGAGCAGCCCCTGGTGCTGCCGCAGCAGCGCCAGCGCGCCGACCGGGTTGGCCCGCGCCCAGCGGAACGGCGCCCGGCGTTCCGGCGGCAGCGATTCCGGCAGCACGAACCAGCCATAGGCGAAGTTGAGCAGCGCCAGGCCGCCGGCCACCCAGAACGGCAGGCGCGGGTTCATGCTGCCGAGCAGCCCACCAACCGCGGGGCCGAGCACGAAGCCCAGCCCGAAGGCGACCCCGAGCGTGCCGAACCCCTTGGCGCGGCGCTCCGGCGGCAGGACATCCGCGATATAGGCGAAGGCGGTGCTGATGCTGGCCGAGGTGACACCGGAGATCAGCCGGCCGATGAACAGCAGCCAAAGGTTGGGCGCCAGCGCCATCAACAGGTAGTCCAGGCCGTTGCCAAGGTTGGACAGCAGCACCACCGGACGCCGGCCGAAGCGGTCGCCGAGGGCGCCGGCGACCGGCATGGCCATGAACTGCACGGCGGCCCAGGCGGTGCCGAACAGGCCGAGCACGCGCGAGGTGTCGGCGGGGTCGCCGCCAAGAAAGCTGCCAACCAGGCGGGGCAGTACCGGGATGATCAGGCCGAGCGCCAGCATGTCCAGCGCCACGGTGACGAAGATGAAGGCCAGGGCGGCGCGGCGCGGGACCGTCATCGGGCGCCGCCGGTGGCGGATGCCCGGGCGGAGCGCGGGTGACAGGTCGTGCGGGTTTCGGACAAATGCCGGGCGGTGCGCCGGGAAGGGCTGACTTCGGACAAATGCCGGGCTTGGCAGCCGCAGGCGGCATGGGGTTCCAGCGGGCCGCCCGGGGTGCGACGGAGCCGGGCAAGGGCGGCGGGGGCCTCGCTTCGAAGATCAGCGCCGCTTTCGGACAAATCGGCCAGGCGGCTACGGCCTGTCCTGCCCCGCCCGGTGGCCGGCCCTGCCGAGGCGCGGCAGGATTGCAGTCGGGGGCGGGCGGAACGGCGTTGAGGGGCGGGCATTCGTTTTTCCTTGCACCTGGAACGGGAACGTATCAAGAACTGAAGCTGAGGGCAAGGTCGCCCGCGCCCGCCTCGTCTGGCTGCGCTGCACCACATGGGACTGAATCTCCGCCGCATAAACCTGAGCAGGCCGCCGGCAGGGGTGGCGAAGATACCTGCGTCACTGTCGGCACCGAAGCAACGTCGCCGACCATGTCGGGTCGCCGTTGCCGGGCAGCGCTGGCGCGCGGGCCCCGGTTCCCACTGACGGAGACCCGGCGCACGGCCAATCTCGACACGCTTGGCTCGGCAGCCGACGCCGCTGCGGCCCTGTGGCTCGGCGGCACCGTTCCGCTCTCCAGCGATTGCGGCGGCCCGCCGCCATGACGGGTCGAACTAAGAAGAAACCTGGTTTCCTTGCAGGCGAAATCGGGTCTAGCCTGCCCGGAACAACGGCCGCCAGCGGGTTCGCCAGGCAGGCCGAGGAGGAAACATGGCCCTGGGTTCCGCGCGCAGCCTGCGCATCGCCACCGACGTGGGTGGCACCTTCACCGATATCGTCGGCTTCGACGAGGCCAGCGGCGCCGCCTTCTTCGGCAAGACCCTGACCACCCCGGCCAATCTGGTGGACGGCATCGTCACCGGCGTGGACAAGGCGCAGGCCGAGATCGGCCAGGCGCGGCTGTTCCTGCACGGCACCACGGTCGCGATCAATGCCATCCTGGAACGCAAGGGCGCCCGCACCGCGCTGCTGACCACGCGCGGCTTCCGCGATGTCTATGAGATCGGCCGCATCAACCGGCCGGACGCCTACAACCTGTTCTTCGAAAAGCACGTGCCGCTGGTGCCGCGCAGCCTGCGCTGGGAGGTACCGGAGCGCATCGGCGCCCGCGGCCAGGTGCTGTGGCCGCTGGACGACGATGCGGTGCTGGAGTTCTGCGACCGCATCCGCGACCAGGGCATCGAGGCCGTCGCCATCCTGTTCCTGCACAGCTATGCCAACCCCGCGCATGAGCTGCGGGTGAAGGCGCTGATCCAGCAGCATTGCCCCGGCGTCTTCGTCACCGCCAGCCACGAGGTCAGCCAGGAATACCGCGAGTTCGAGCGCACCTCGACCATCGCCGCCAATGCCTATGTCGGCCCGCTGGTGCGCAACTACCTGGGCGGCATCGACCAGCGGCTGGAGACGCTGGGCTTCGGCGGCAGCTTCTTCGTCATGCAGTCGAATGGCGGGCTGTTCGACGCCGCCCGCGCCCAGCGCGAATGCATCCACATGCTGGAAAGCGGCCCGGCGGCCGGCGTCATCGGCGGCAAGGCGGTCTGCGCCCGGCTGGGCCTGGCGAACGCCATCAGCTTCGACATGGGCGGCACCACGGCCAAGGCCGGCGTGGTGCTGGGCGGCGAAGTGATGATGGCCGGCTCCATCATGATCGGCGGCTACACCCGCGGCTTGCCGATCCAGATTCCGCTGATCGACGTGCAGGAGGTCGGCACCGGCGGTGGCTCCATCGCCTTCGTCGAGCCGGGCGGCGGCCTGCGCGTGGGGCCGGAAAGCGCCGGCGCCGCACCGGGGCCGGTGTGCTACGGGCTGGGCGGCACCGAACCCACCGTGACCGACGCCAACCTGGTGCTGGGCCGCCTGGCGCCGGACCGGTTCCTCGGCGGCGAGATGCCGCTGGACGTGGCGGCCGCCGAAGCCGCGCTGCAGGCGCGCGTCGCCGGCCCGCTCGGCATTTCACTGACCGCCGCGGCCAACGGCATCATCCGCATCGCCGCTTCCACCATGAGCCATGTGGTGACGCGGGTGACCACCGAACGCGGCCTGGATGCCGGCGACTTCGCCATGGTGGCCTATGGCGGCGCCGGCCCACTGCATGCCGGGCTGGTGGCGCGGGAGCTGCGCATCCCCACCGTCATCATCCCGCCGGCGCCCGGGCATTTCTCGGCCTACGGCATGCTGATGGCGGATTTGCGCCGCGACTTCGTGCGCACCTGGTTCCGCCCGCTCAGCGAGCTGCAATTCGACGAGATGGAAGCGCTGTACGGCGAGTTGGAGGCCGAGGGCCGTGCGCTGCTGGCGCCGGACATCGTGGCTGGCGGCGAGATCCTCTGCACCCGCGGCGCCGACATGCGCTATGTCGGCCAGGAACACCCCTGCCATGTGCCGCTGCCGGCGCATGTCTTCGCCGGCCGCGACGCGGCGCAGATCAAGCGCGCCTTCGACGAGGAGCACCTGCGCCGCTACGGCTTCGACGCGGTGCGCGAACCGGCCGAGATCGTCAGCCTGACCAGCACCGTGATCGGCCTGCTCAGCAAGCCGGTGGCGGCCAGGCTGGAAGGCCAGGGCGAAGCCGATCCGGCCCGCGCGCTGAGCCAGCGCCGCCCGGTCTTCTTCACCGAGTGCGGCTTCGTGGAGACGCCGATCTACGACCGCGCCAGGCTGCTGCCGGGCGACCATTTCACCGGCCCGGCCCTGGTGGAGGAACACGCCTCCACCACCGTGGTCTTCCCCGGCGACCAGCTGCGGGTGACCGACTACGGCGACCTGGCCATCACCATCGCGCGGAGCTGAGACGATGCAGGACCCCGTCATCACCGAGATCGTCCGCAACGGCCTGGTCGCCATCACCGAGGAGATGAAGTCCAACCTGCTGCGCACCGCCTACAGCATGATCATCTACGAGGCGCAGGACTTCACCGTCGGGCTGTTCGACGCCAAGGGGGATACCGTCTCCATCGGCATCGGCCTGCCCATGTTCATCCGCGGCATGAGCAACACGGTGAAGGTGATGCTGCGCCACTTCGGCCCGGAAGGCCGCAACGAGGGCATCCACCCCGGCGACGTGCTGGTGACCAACGACGCCTACACCACCGGCAGCCACCTCAACCACATGACCTTCGTGGTGCCGATCTTCGATGGCGGGGCGATCATCGGCTTCTCCGCCTGCATGGCGCATTGGGCGGATATCGGCGGCACGCTGGACGGCATGACCAAGGACATCTTCTCCGAGGGGGTGCAGATCCCCATGCTGAAGATGTACCGCCGCGGCGAGATCAACCACGACCTGGCCGACATCATCCGCATGAACATCCGCCTGCCGGAGCGCGGCATGGGCGACCTGAACGCGCAGGTGGCGGCGGTGAAGCTGGGCGCCAAGCGCTTCAACCAGCTGACGGCGCGCTACGGCGTGCCCACCGTACAGGCCGCCATCGCCGCGATCATGGACCACACCGAGGCCGCCGCCCGCGCCCAGGTGCTGAGCATGCCGGACGGCGTCTACGAGGCCGAAAGCTTCATGGATGATGACGGCGTGGACGCCGGCCAGCAGATCCCGATCCGCGTCAAGGTGACGGTGGCCGGCGACGAGATGACCATCGACCTCACCGACGTCGCGCAGCAAGTAAAGGGGTTCTACAACTCCGGCGAGGCGGCGGGCATGGCCTGCTGCCAGGTGGCGTTCAAGTGCCTGACCTCGCCGCTGGAAAAGCCGATCAACGAGGGCAGCTTCCGGCCGTTGAAGATCATCCTGCCGATGGGCCGCGTCGTCTCGGCCGTAAGGCCTTCGCCGATGCGCTGGTGGATGACCTTCCCGATGACCATCGTGGATACCATCTTCAAGGCCATGGCGCAGGCCATCCCGGAGCGCGTCATTGCCGGCCACCACGCCGACCTGCTCTCCGCCGCGCTGAACGGCCGCATGCCGGAGACCAACAAGCTCTGGCTGCTGGCCGGTGGCCTCATCGGCGGCGGCTGGGGCGCCAAGCGCGGCTCGGACGGCAGCAACGCCACCATCTGCATTAACGATGGCGACACCCACAACAGCCCGGTGGAGCAGACCGAGGCGAAGTACCCGATGGTGGTGGAACGCTACGCGCTGCGCGAGGACAGCGGCGGCGCCGGTCAGTGGCGCGGCGGCCTGGGGACCGAAAAGGTGGTGCGCGCCACCGTGCCGTTCAACTTCAACGCCCAGGTGGAACGCATGCACTGCCGCCCCTGGGGGCTGGAGGGCGGCCTTTCCGGCGCCGGCAACCGCGTCTCCATCCAGGAAGGCGTCAACCCGGAACAGGCCTTCCCCAGCGGCAAGGTGCTGGCCAAGGCGTTGCAGCGCGGCGACGCGTACATCCTGCGCAGCGGTGGCGGGGGCGGCTATGGCTCGCCGCTGGATCGGCCGCTGGAACGCATCGCGCATGACCTGCACGAGGGCTACATCACCCGCGGCCGGGCAGAGGCCAGCTATGGCGTGGTCTTCGCCGGCGACCGCATCGACGAGGCGGCCACCGCGGCCCGCCGCGCCCAGCTGCGCGCCGCCGGCACCCCGCTGGAAGACCCGGAGATTGCGGTGTGGGAAATGCGCGTGCCCAACCCGCAGGACCGCGAGCTGAAGCGGCTGTTCCTGAACCGGTGTTGCGCGTGACGCGCACGGAGAGTGTTGCGCGTGACGCGCAGGGAATGAAGCTGCCTGCGGCGCTCGTCATGCGCTGCATGCCACCAAGCACAAGCGCGGAACGCGCAGGGAGGTTTGCCATGAACCGTC
>CAIMOR010000516.1 GCA_903843125.1 uncultured Rhodospirillales bacterium | reverse complement strand
GAAGTGGACGAATTTGGGCGACATGTCGGGCGAGCGCGACGGCCCACCCAGCTTGCGCAGCAGGTCGCCGGCGGGGGGCTGTTCCAGCTTGATCACCTCGGCGCCCTGTTCCGCCAGCGTCAGCGTGCAGGAGGGGCCGACGACAACGGCGGTGAGGTCCAGCACCTTCACGCCCTCAAGGGGTCCGGTTCGCATGGTCAGCACTCCGCCGTGGCTTCGAAGGCAACGCGGCCGCTGTCGTCCAGCGCCCAGAGGTTCAGGGTGTTCGCCGTGGGCGCGTGGCAGGCCAGCGTGGCTTCCCGCCCGACATAGAGCGCCCGTCCGGCGCGGGAGGCGATGGACTTGATCGGGCCGGGCAGCCTGCGCTTGGCGAGTTCGGTAAGCAGGATGGTGGTGACGCCGCCATTGACGACCAGCGCGGGGTAGCCTTCCTCGGTGCGGGCGTAGTCGGCGTCGTAGTGGATGCGGTGGCCGTTGTAGGTGACGGCGGAGCAACGGAACAGCAGTGTGGGGGTAGGCAGGAAGGGCTCGGTGTACGCGCCCTGCGGCAAGGCCAGCGGCGAGGGTGGCGCGGGCGGCGCGGCATTGGGGTCGGCGGCTTCTCGGTAGACCAGGTCCTGTTCCTCGATGATCGCGCCGCCACCGATCTCGTGCCGGATGGTGACGAAGACCATGGCGCCACTGCGGCCCTGCTTTGGCGTGATGGCGGTGATGGTGGAGACGCGCGTGACATCAGAGCCGAGCGCGAGGGGCGCGTTGAACCAAGTACGGCGGCCCGCGAACATGCGGCGCGGCAGCGGGATGGGTGGCAGGAAGTCGCCCTTCCTGGGGTGGCCATCTGGGCCGAGCGCGGACTGCCGGGCGACCGGCCAGAACAGCAGCGCGTGCCAGCCGGCCGGCAGCGGGTCGCCGCGCTTCAGCCCTGCCGGGTCTTGGTCCAGCAGCGCCGCCAGCCGCCGCGCCAGGGCCAGGCTGACCTCGTCCTCGACCGTTTCGCTGCGGCCTATCCAGTCCTGCATCGCATCCCCCGCTGAGTGGCCGCGCATATTCGCGGCGGGGGGCCGGGTGTCAAACCGTCTCGCCGTTCCGCGCCACCAGCCGGCCGTGGTGGAATACCAAGTGGCGCGGCGGGTGCTGGCCGATGGCTTCCGCGATGGTCTCGGCCGGCAGGGTGTAGAAATTCGCCGGCAAACCCTCTGCCACGCCGTGTTCCGCCACGCCCAGCGCGGCGGCGCCGACGCTGCTGCACATGCCGTACAGCTGGTCCAGCAGGTTGTCGTGCCGCACATCCACCCGCCAGCCGATGACGCTGGCGCGTTCCAGCATGTCCCCGGTGCCGTAGGGGCTCCAGGTGTCGCGGATGTCGTCGTTGCCGCAGAACACGCGCACCCCGGCCTCCGCCAGCAGGAAGAGCGGCGGCAGGGTAGCGCCGCCGGCACCGTGGGAGACGAGCGCCACGCCGGCCTCGGCCATCAGGGCGGCGGCGGCCTGCTGCTTGCTCTCGGGGATGCCGCCCAGGCAGAAGCCGTGGCTGACCGTGACCTTGCCCTGCATGGCGTGGGCGCGGGTGCGGGCGCAGATCTCCTGCAGGCTGAACAGACCGAGTTCGCCGGGTTCATGCAGGTGGATGTCGATGCCGACGCCCTGGCGTTCCGCGATGCCGAAGATCGCGTCCAGCTGTCCCCGGGGGTCGCGGTCCACCTCGGCCGGGTCGATGCCGCCGACCAGGTCGGCGCCGCAGCGGATGGCGTCCTCCATCAGCGCCACCATGCCCTGGGCGCGCATGACGCCCATCTGCGGGAAGGCGACCGTCTGCACCGTGGCCATGTGGGCATGGGCGGCGCGGGCGGCCAGCACGCCCTCCAGCGCCTTCAGGCCGAAGGTGGGGGTGATGTCGACATGGGTGCGGATATGCCCGGTGCCATGGGCGACGCAGCGGCGGATCAGCTCGCCGGCACGGGCCTCGGTATTTAGCGGCAGGCTGGGCAGCAGGCGCTGGTCGGTCTCGATCCGGCTCATCCGGAAGGGCTCGGCCTGGTGGCCGTTCCAGGGCAGGCCGAACAGGGTCTTGTCCAGGTGCATGTGGCCGTCCACCAGCGCGGGCAGGACCAGGTCGCCGTGCAGGTCGTGCGTCGCGCCGGCTTCAGGCAGCGCGGCGCCGGGCGGCAGGATGGCGGCGATGCGGCCAGCGATGAGGGCCAGCGCCATGCCGGTGCGGCCATCGGCCAGGCGGGCATTGGTCAGCAGCGTGTCGCAGGCGGTCATGGCGGGCTCCTCGGGCGGCGGTGCGGGTGCGATCATCCCCCGGGCGAAGGCCGGGCGCGAGGGGCTGCCGGGCGGCGTCAGTCGGCCTTGAGGCCGGCACGGCGGATCAGCCCGCCCCAGCGCTGCATCTCCTGCTGGATGAAGGCGGCGAAGGCTTCCGGCGTGCCGGGGGCGGGGTCGGCACCCTCGTCCCGCAGGCGGGTCAACACCTCCGGTGCTTCCAGCGCGCCGCGGATGGCGGCGTTGAGCCGGGCCAGCACCGGCGCCGGAAGGCCGGCGGGGCCGATGACGCCGTACCACTGCGCCGCCTCGAAGCCCGGCAGCGTCTCGGCAATGGCGGGCAGTTCCGGCGCGGCCTGGATACGCCCGCGGGTGGAGACGCCGAGCGCGCGGAGTTGGCCGGCGCGGACCGGCGGCAGCAGGGCGGGGCCGCCGGACATGGTCATGTCCACCTGGCCGCTGATCATGTCCGTCACCATCGGTGCTGTGCCGCGGTAGGGGATGTGGCTGAAGGCAATGCCCGTCGCATCCGATAGCGCGGCCATGGCCAGGTGTGCCGCGCTGCCATTGCCGCCGGAGCCGAAGCTGAGCGGCTGGCGAGCGGCACGGGCGAAGGCGAGGAACTCGGCGACGCTGGTGGCGGGCACGCTGCGGGGGCTGACCACCAATATGTTGGCGACCATCGCAATAAGGCTGATGGCCGAGAGGTCCTTGGCCGGGTCGTAGCCCAGGCGGGGGTAAAGGGTCGGGTTAACCGCCAGGGTGCCGATATGGCCGACGCCGATGGTGTAGCCATCCGGCGCCGCGCGGCCGATCAACTCGGTGCCGACGCTGCCGCCGGCGCCGGGGCGGTTTTCCACTACAACCTGCTGGCCCAGCGTGACGCTGATCCTCTGGGCGACGACGCGGCCGAGGATATCCGTGCTGCCGCCGGGGGTGAAGGGCACCACCATTCGAAGCGGCCGATTGGGCCAGTCATCGGCCCGGGCCAAAGCCGGAGCGCCCAGGATGCAGGAGGCAAGAAGCGGTAGGGTTCGGCGCGGCATGAGCATCGACGCAGGGCAGCATCCTATTGCGCCCGCGTCCAGGTTTCGCGCTCGTCTTCTGATAAGCGGGACGGCGGGCTCAGCGCGGCTGCACGTTCGGGTTGCCGCCGGGAGTACCAGGCGGCGGGATCACCCGGCTGGTGCCAGGGTCGGCCAGTGGCGGCGTCACCGTCATGCCGGGGTCCGGGTTGAGCCCGGGGCGGATAACCCCGGTGGGCGCAGCATCGCTGCCGCTGCGCGCATCGGGTGGCGCCACGCGTTCGGGGATGCGGGTGTTCGGCTGGCCACCGGGCGGCGTGACCGGAGGGCGTTCCGGCACCGGCGCCGGCACTGCGGATTGCGCCCAGGCCGCAACGGGGGCGGCCAGCACCACGGCCAGGGCGGCGAGGCGGATCGTGCGGGTCATGGCGTCGTCTCCCGTGTGTCGGGCGGCAACGCCGGCCTCCGCCACCGGTTCGCTTGGCGACGCCGCGGGTGCGCCCTAGGCTGGCGCGAACAATGCAAAGGTTGCCGCATGCCGGTGTTGAGCCCGACCAACTCGCCCATCGTCGCCGCCTATGTGGCGAAGACACCGGGTTCCGCCGCGCTGCACGCCCGGGCCAGCGAGGTGCTGCCGAGCGGGATTGCGCATGACAGCCGGCATACCGACCCCTACCCGATCTACACTGCCCGCGCCGCCGGCGCCCGCAAGTGGGACGTGGACGGCAACATGCTGGTGGATTTCTACGGCGGCCATGGCAGCCACCTGCTGGGCCATTGCCCGCCCCAGGTGATGGCGGCGGCGCAGGCGCAGTTGATGCAGGGCACCCAGTTCGGCAGTTGCCACGCGTTGGAGGTCGAGTGGGCCGGGCTGGTGCAGTCGCTGGTGCCCTGCGCGGAGCGGGTACGCTTCACCAGCAGCGGGACCGAGGCCACGCATATGGCGCTGCGCCTGGCGCGGGCCTTCACCGGGCGGCGCAAGGTTGTGCGCTTCCTCAGGCATTTCCATGGCTGGCACGACCACATGGCCTTCGGCGTGGACAACCATTTCGACGGCACCGCCTCCCCCGGCGTACTGCCGGAGCTGGCGGCCGAGGTGGTGCTGCTGCCGCCGAATGACATCGCGGCGGTGACGCGCTGCTTCGAGGGTGATGACGACATCGCCGCGCTGATTTTGGAACCGACCGGGGCTTCGACCGGCATGATCCCGACCGCGCCCGGCTTCCTGGCGGCGCTGCGCGCGGCCTGCACGGCCCATGGCGTGGTGCTGATCTTCGACGAGGTGGTGACGGGGTTTCGGGTGTCTCCGGGCGGCGCGCAGGGCGAGGCCGGGGTGATGCCGGACCTGTGTACACTGGCAAAAATCCTGGCCGGCGGGTTGCCGGGCGGCGCGGTGGCCGGGCGACGGAATATCGTGGACTGGCTGGACTTCGAGGTCTCCGCCGAGAAAAGCCGCGAGAAGATCAAGCACCAGGGCACCTACAACGCCAACCCGGTCTCTGCCGCCGCGGGGATCGAGACGTTGCGGCTGATCCAGGCCGGTGGGGTGTGCGAGCGGGCGACCGCGGCGGCGCAGGCGATGAAGTGCGCCTTCAACCAGGTGTTGGCCGAGGAAGGCGTGCCCTGGGCGGTGTATGGCGAGCACAGCGTGATCCACTTCTTCACCAACCCGCAGGGGCTGGCGGTGGACCCCATGAGCTGGACGCCGGACGGCCAGCAGGACGTGCTGATGGCCGGCGAGCCGCGCACCGGGCTGATGAAGAAGCTGTACCTGGCGCTGCTGGTGGCGGGCATGGACCCCAAGGGCGCGCGAGGCGCCATCCTCTCGGCCGCACATGGCGAGGCGGAGATCGGCGAGGCGACGGAAAGCTGGCGCCAGGCGCTGCGGATGCTGAAGGATGAGGGCGAACTGCGCCACTGAACGAGGGAGGGACCGGCAGTGCTGTTGAACCTGAACCAGATCGGCCAGGTCGCCCTGCCGGTAACCGACACCGACCGCTCGGTGGCGTTCTATGAGGGGGTGATCGGCCTGCGTTACCTCTACCGCTTCGGCGACCTGGCCTTCTTCGACTGCGCCGGCGTGCGGTTGCTGCTCGACAAGGTTGCCGACCCCGTCGGCTTTCGTCCGCAGGGCTGCCTCTATTTTCGCTGCGCGGACATCGCCTTGACGGTGGCGGAGCTGGAACGGCGTGGCGCCGTCTTCACCCTCGGGCCGCATCGGATTGCGCGGATGGACGACCACGACCTGTGGATGGCCTTCTTCACCGACCCCGATGGCCATACCCTGGCCGTGATGCAGGAAGCGCCGCGCGGCTATGCGCCCGCGCCGGCCAACAATTGAGGGAGAGTTCGATGCCAGTCGACAAGTCCACGATCGAGGCGATGCAGCCGCCGCGGGGCATCCCGTTCCAGGTCCGCAAGCTGGGCCACACGGTGTTCTACGTCAGCGACCTCGCAGCTTCGGTGCGGTGGTACACCGAGGTGCTGGGCTTCAAGCTCTCGGACGTGTTCGACGAGACCATGATGGCCGGCGGCATGGTGTTCTTGCGGTTTGGCCCGGACCATCATTCGGTGGCGCTGGTGGGGGATGGTCAGAAGCCCGGCATGCGCCGGGGCATGCACCACACCGCGTTCGAGCTGGGGACCTTGCAGGAAGTGGTGGACGCCCGCGACCACCTGCGCCGGCACGGCGTCACCATCGTGTTCGAGGGCCGGCGCCGCGCCGGTTGCCAGGTGGCGGTGGAGTTCCTCGACCCCGATGGCCACCACCTGGAACTGTACTGGGGATTGGACCAGGTGGGCTTCGACGACCGGCTGCGCCCGGCCGACCAGTGGCGCCCAGCGAGCAGCATCGAGGATGCGTTGGCCAATCCGCCGCTGGGGCAGGATACCACTTTGCGGCGGTGACGGGCCGAAGCTAGCCTGGCCGCAGCCGCTCGGAGAGGCGGCCTTCGGGAGGATGCCCATGCGCCGCCGCAGCCTTGCTGGTGGATTGATGCTGCCCTACGTCGCCAGTCGGGCCCGCGCCGCGGCCTGGCCCGACAAGCCGTTGCGCCTGATGACGCCGGGCAGCGCTGGCGGCAACCCGGACATCCTTTGCCGGATATTGGCGCAGCGCCTGGGCGAAGTATTGGGCCAGCCTGTGGTGGTGGAGAACCGACCCGGCGCGTCCGGGATCATCGGCACCGAGGCCGTCTTCAACGCGCCGCCCGACGGCTACACCCTGCTGTTCGGTTACAATCAGCTGATGACACTGAACAAGCTGCTGTTCCGCCGGCTGCCTTATGAACCGGACCGCTTCACCCGCGTCTCGCTGGTGTCGGACACTCCTTTCGTCATGCTGGTGCCGGCCTCGCTGGGTGTGGCGACGGTGCCGGAGTTCGTCGCGCTGGCCAAGCAGCGGCCTGGCAGCATCGCCTGGGGCACCACCGGCCCCGGCAGCTTCGCCCACCTGTGCGGGGAGTTGCTGATGCGCGATGCCGGCATTCAGATGCTGCATGTGCCGCACCGCGTAACGCCGCGGAACGAGCTGATCGCCGGGCAGATCCAACTGGCGATCGAGCCGACTGCGCTGGCGATAACACTGACGCGCGGGCCGGAAGCCAGGGTGCGCGCCCTGGCCGTGCTGGGGCGGCAGCCGGAACCGGAACTTCCGGGCGTGCCGCTGATGCGGGACTATTACCCGAACATCATCGCCTATGCCTTCCACGGCATCTGGGGCCCACCCGGCATGGCGCTGGAGGCCGTGGCTGCACTCTCGCACGACATGGTCGGGCTGGCGGGTGACCCCTGGGTGACCGCGCACTTTCGCCCGCTGGCGACGCGCTTCATCGCCCAGGGGCCGGCAGCGCTCGAACAGGCGATGCGCGACGACCTGGTGCTGTGGGAGAAGGTGGTGCGAGAGCGCGGGATCAGCCTGGACTAGCGAGATGCGCCCCGTCGAGCGCGTCTCGCTCACTCTGCTACATGGTTTGAAGTCCGGATGGCCCGAGCGTAATTGACAAAGACCTGCGGGCTTGGCTGCCCGCCCGCCCGGCTATGTCAGCCGCGGCTCGCCTTTCCATGGCGTTCGTTCAGAATTGGACCAGCTTAGATGGCCGGATGCCTGCGGTGGTCGAGGTGCCGTCTCGCCCGCCACGCTGACCACGCATCCCAAAGCAGGAACGCGACCGCCAGCAATGGCGCTGCAGCGAAGCCCAACGCCAAGGCCATTCGCAGCAAGCCGCGGGATAGCAGCCAAGCCACGAACGGAAAGGCCAACCAGCTGAACGGCCTCAATCCAGAAACCTACATCGCCGCAGTGCTCGACCGCATGGTCAAGGGCCACACCATCGACAAGCT
>CAIMOR010000515.1 GCA_903843125.1 uncultured Rhodospirillales bacterium | reverse complement strand
CCCGGCCATGAGCCTGCGTTGGGACGTGTTGGTCGCCATCCTCGGCATGGCGCTGGCCACCTACCTCTGCCGCGCCGGCGGCTATGCCGTGCTGCGCGCCACCCGGCCGCCGCGCTTCGTGCAGGCCATGCTGCATCACCTGCCCGGCTGCATCTTCGTCGCCTTCCTGGTGCCCGCCCTGGCCAGCGGCGGCGCCGACGCCTGGGTGGCCGCCCTGGCGACGCTGGCGGTGCAGGTGGTGTTCCGCAAACTGGCCCTGGCCATCGTGGCCGGCGTCGGCACCGTGGCGGTGCTGCAGGCGCTGCTGTAGCCGCCGCCGGCACAGCCGGCAGGCCCATCGCGGCCGCAAAAGCACAGTCCCCGCCGCCGTCGCCACGGCCCGCCGCCGGCACGCGAATGTGCTTGCTGGATCACGTTGTTGTGTATAATGTATACTATAGTAACGAAGGCAAAGGCATTCCCCCATGCGACTTCTGCTTATCGAAGACGACCTGACCCTGGCCCGCGGCATCGCCGCCATGCTGCAGCCCTGCGGGATGACCGTGGAGGCGACCGACAGTGGCGCCGAGGGCCTGGAGCGAGCGCAGGGTGGCAGCCACGACCTGATCCTGCTGGACCTGATGCTGCCGGACATGACTGGCCACGAGGCGCTGCGCCGCCTGCGCGCCGCGGGTGTCGGCACGCCGGTGCTGATGCTCTCGGGCATGGCGACGCCGGCCGCCAAGGTGCTGGCGTTCAACCTGGGCGCCGACGAGTTCATGGCCAAGCCGTTCGACCGCGAGGAGCTGGTGGCCCGCATCAAGGCCGTGCTGCGCCGCACCAAGGGCCTGGCCAGGCCCACCCTGACCCTGGGGGCGCTGACCATCGAGCTCGGCTCGCAGAAGGTTTCCGTGCAGGGCCGGGACGTGCGGCTGACCGGCCGGGAATACGGCGTGCTGGAGCTGCTGGCGCTGCGCAAGGGCACCGTGCAGACCAAGGACGCCTTCATGGCGCACCTGTACGGCGGCATGGACGAGCCGGAGGCGAAGATCATCGACGTCTTCATCTGCAAGCTGCGCCGCAAGCTGGCGGAGGCCGGCGCCGACAACCTGATCGGCACGGTCTGGGGCCGCGGCTACGTGATGCGCGACCCGGCGCTGGCGGCGAGCCATGGCTTCCTGGCGGACCAGCGGGCGCTGCCCCGCGCCGCCTGAGGCGGCCCGGCGCAGTCTCCGGCGGCTGCGCACGCACACGGACCCGGACGGTCCGGCACCCATGCCGGACCGCCTGATGCGGTCGACCGACCGCCGGCTGCCCTCCCCCCGATCCCCAGCGACTGGAGACCCCCCGATGGCCAGCATCCTGCCCTTCCCGACCGCGATCCCGGCCGAACAGCCGCTGGCGGCGCTGGCGGCGCGCCTGCGCCTGCTGGAAAGCATCGAGAGCCCCGACGAGGCCGTGATGGACACGGTGAGCGACGAGCAGCAGCGCCTGCTGGCCAGCGCGGCCGCCATGCCGGCCCACGGCCTGACCGATGTGGCGTGCAAGCTGGCCACCCTGCTGCGCCGGGCCGCCGCACAGGACGGCTTGCTGGAGCCGGCCGAGCTTGACCTGCTGGCCTCCACCCTGGCCGACGTGCAGGGACTGGCCGCGGCGCGCGCCTTCGGCTGAGGGCGCCGGTGGCGGCCGCTCGCCGCCGCTGTCGTCGGCCCTGGCGCCCCGGCGGCCCGGCCGCGCGCCGCCTCGCCGGTTG
>CAIMOR010000514.1 GCA_903843125.1 uncultured Rhodospirillales bacterium | reverse complement strand
CAGCCCGCTGATGCTGGCGGCCGAGGGCAGCACGGTACGGCAGCGCGGCGCCTTCGCCACCAAGCACCTCTGGGTCACGGCCTATGACCCCGCGCACAAATACGCCAGCGGCGACTACCCGAACCAGCACCAGGGTGGCGCCGGGCTGCCGGCCTTCATCGCCGGGAACAAGGGCATCGAGAACGCTGACCTGGTGCTGTGGCACAGCTTCGGTCACACCCACGTCTGCAAGCCGGAGGACTTCCCGGTGATGCCGGTGGAGTATGCGGGGTTCTCGCTGAAGCCGAACAACTTCTTCGCCGCCAATCCGGCCATGGACCTGCCGGCCGGCCGCGACGCCCACAGTGTGCAGGACAGCGACCCGCCCAGCTGCTGCAGCTAGCCAGGGTTGCGCCGGCCGGCCCCGGCGGGCAGCATCCGCGGGGTTGAGGGAGACGCACGCCATGGCGCCGGACGGTCTGCTGCCGCATTCATCGCACTGGGGTGTGTTCCGCGCCGGCATGCGCGACGGCCGGTTGGTGGTGGTGCCGCACCCCGGCGACCCCGACCCCAATGCCATACTGCAGAACTTCCCGGACGCGCTGCGGCACGAGGCGCGCATCGCCAGGCCGATGGTGCGCAAGGGCTGGCTGGAACGCGGCCCCGGTGCCGACCAGCACCGCGGCAATGACGACTTCGTGGAGATGGAATGGGACCAGGTTCTGGACGTGCTGGCCGCTGAACTGGCGCGGGTGCGTGACCAGCACGGTCCGCAGGGCGTCTTCGGCGGCAGCTACGGCTGGTCCTCCGCCGGGCGCTTCCATCATGCGCAAAGCCAGGTGCATCGCTTCCTGAACACCACGCTGGGCGGCTACGTCCGCAGCGTGAACAGCTACTCCGCCGGCGCCTCCAACGTCATCCTGCCGCACATCATGGGGCCGTTCGAGGATGTGACGCGCAACGCCGTCTCCTGGGAGCAGGTGGCGCTGCAGACCGACATCATCCTGGCGTTCGGCGGCATGGCGCTGAAGAACAGCATGGTGGGCGGCGGCGGCGTCAGCCGCCACACCGAGCGCGGCAGCATGCTGGCGGCACGCCAACGCGGTTGCGACTTCGTGCTGGTCGGGCCGCTGCGCGACGACCTGCCGGCGGAATGCGCGGCCGAGTGGCTGGCGATCACCCCGAACACCGACACCGCGCTGATGCTGGGCCTGGCGCACGTGCTGGCGCTGGAAGGCTTGTACGATCGCGACTTCATCGCCCGCTACACCACCGGCTGGGCGCAGTTCAGCGCCTACCTGCTGGGCGAGAGCGACGGCGTGGCGAAGACGCCGGAATGGGCGGCGCCGATCTGCGGCATCCCGGCCGAGGCGATCCGCACGTTGGCGCGCCGGCTGCCCGGCAAGCGCAGCCTGATCACCGTGGCGCACAGCCTGCAACGCGCCGAACACGGCGAGCAGCCGGTCTGGATGGCCGCCGTGCTGGCGGCGATGCTCGGGCAGATCGGCCTGCCCGGCGGTGGCTACAACTACGCGCTCGGCGCGCTCTCCCACTACGGCAAGCGCGCCAACGCGGTGCCGACCGCGGCGCTGCCGCAGGGGCAGAACCGCGTCGCGGCCTTCATCCCGGTCGCCCGCATCTCGGACATGCTGCTGCATCCGGGCGCGCCATTCGACTACAACGGCCAGCGGCTGGCCTACCCGGACGTGAAGCTGGTGTACTGGGCCGGCGGCAATCCGTTCCATCACCACCAGGACCTCGGCCGGCTGCGCGCCGCCTTCCGCCGGGTGGAGACGCTGGTGGTGCACGAGATCGCCTGGACCGCCACCGCGCGCCATGCCGATATCGTGCTGCCGGTGACGATGACGCTGGAGCGCGAGGATATTGGCAGCGCCAGCACCGACCCGCTGATGGTCGCGATGCACCGCATCGCCGAACCCTTCGGCGAGGCCCGCGACGACTACGCGATATTCTGCGCGCTGGCCGAGCGGTTGGGCCGACTGGAAGCCTTCTCGGAGGGTCGTGACGCGCAGGGCTGGCTGCGCTGGATGTACGGCAAGACGCAGGAAGCCCTGGCCGCGAAGGGGCTGCCGGCCCCGTCCTTCGACGAGTTCTGGACGCAGGGCGACGTGCTGCTGCCGCAGCAGCCCGACCATGGCGGCATCCTGCGGGACTTCCGCGACGACCCGGTGGCGCATCCGCTGCCCACGCCCTCGGGCCGCATCGAGCTGTACTCAGCGAAGATCGCCGGCTTCGGCTACGCGGATTGCCCCGGCCATCCGGCCTGGCTGCCACCCAGCGACGTGCCGAGCGCCGGCGAACCACTGCGCCTGGTGGCCAACCAGCCGGCGACGCGGCTGCACAGCCAGTTCGATTTCGGCGGCCACAGCGCGGGTGCCAAGCGGCGCGGGCGCGAGGTCATGCGCATCAACCCGGCCGACGCGGCGCCGCGCGGGATCGCCACCGGCGACATCGTGCGGTTGTTCAACGCCCGCGGCGCCTGCCTGGCCTCGGCCGAGGTCTCCGCCGACGTCATGCCCGGCGTGGTGCAGTTGCCGACCGGCGCCTGGTACGACCCGGAAGACCCGGCGGAAGCCAACCCGCTTTGCGTGCATGGCAACCCGAATGTCCTGACCCGCGATGTCGGCACCTCCTCGCTGGCGCAGGGCAGCACGGGCCAGTTGACCTGCTGCGAGGTGGAACGCTTCAGCGGCAACCTGCCGCCGATCCGCGCCTTCACCCCGCCGGGGTAGGTCCTGGTCCGCGCCGGCGGCATGGCCGAAAGCCAGGCTAGCGGCGGGCGTAGAATCCGGCCAGGGCGACGATCTCGTCATCGGTGTAGCCGCGCGCAATACGGCCCATCAGGGTCGCCGGCCGCGTATGGTCGCGGAAGCCGCGCAGCATGGCGGTCAGTTCGGCGGCGTCGTGGGTGCCGGCGATGGCTGGCATGCCGCCGGCCGCGCCATGACAGCCTTGGCAGGCGGCGGCCAGCCGCTCGGCCGGGCTGGCCGCCAGCGCGCCCGCCGGCAGCAGCAGCGCGCCGATCAGCAGGAGTTTCGCCATGGCTGGGCTTCCCGGCGGTCGGCCCTGCGCCAGGCCGCCGCACGCGGTTTCGCGGTGATTTGCCATCTGCCCTGTCTCACCCTTCATCACCCGTCGCAGCATAGCCGATTGACCGGCGCAGGCGATCCCGCGCATCGTTGCCGATGGAAACGCAAGCCGCCGGGTAAGCACCGCAGAAGCGGGCCGCCGGAGGTCACAGGGAGGCAGCCGTGCAGAACATCACCAGGCGGGATTTGGGTCGGCTGGCCATGGCCAGTGCCGTCGCGGGGGCCGGGGTCTCGGCCAGCGTCTTCCCGGCCTCGGCCCAGGGCGCCAATCCCATCCGCATCGGCATGTCCATGTCGCTGTCGGGCGGGCTGGCCGGCAATGGCCGGGCGGCGCTGGCGGCGCAGCAGATCTGGGCCAGCGACGTCAACGCCAAGGGCGGGCTGCTGGGTCGGCCGGTGCAGCTGGTGTTCTACGACGACCAGACCAATGGTGGCCAGGTGCCGGGCATCTACACCAAGCTGCTGGACGTGGATAAGGTCGACCTCGTCACCTCGCCCTACGCCACCGCCATGATCGCGCCGGCCATGCCGGTGGTGATGCAGCACCAGATGTGCTTCGTCACCATCCTGGGCGCCGGGGTCAACAGCACCTTCAAGTACGACCGGCACTTCAACATGAACGTCACCGGCGACGACATGAAGGGCAGCTTCGCCAAGGGCTTCCTGGATATCGCCGGCACGCTGGAACCCAAGCCGCGCAGCATCGGCATCCTGGCCGTCGACAACGACTTCGCCCAGCGCGCCGCCGAGAGCGCCCGCTTCCTGGCCCGCCAGCGCGGCCTGCGCGTGGTCTACGACCGCAGTTACCCGCCCAGCACGGTGGACTTCACGCCGACGCTGCGCGCCGTGCAGGCGGCACGGCCTGACCTGATCTACATCGCCAGCTACCCGCCGGACAGCAACGGCATCCTGCGCGCGGCCAGCGAACTGCGGATCTCCGCGCAAATGTTCGGCGGCGGCATGGTCGGGCCGCAACTCGCGGCCTTCCAGGCGCAGCTCGGCCCCATCCTCAACAACCTGGTCAACTGGGACATCTTCTCGGTCGAACCGACGATGAACTTCCCGGGCGTCGCCGAATTCCTCACCAAGTACCGCGAGGTGGCGGCGAGGGAACAGACCGACGTGCTGGGCAACTACATCCCACCCTACGCCTATGCCCAGATGCAGATCGTCGAGCAGGCGGTCAAGCGCGTCGGCAAGATCGACCAGGCGGCGCTGGCGGCCGACATGCATTCGCAGGTGTTCGACACCATCGTCGGCCCCGTGACGTTCAGCGCCTCCGGCGAATGGGCGCATGAGCGCAACCTGCTGGTGCAGTTCCAGGGCATCACGGACGGCAACCTGGAGCGCTACAAGCACCCCGGCGCCAAGGTCATCCTCTATCCGCCCAGCCTGAAGTCAGGCACGCCGCGGGCGCCCTACGGCACGCCGGCCTAAGCGGCCTCCGTGGAGTTCGACCTTTCGCTGCTGCTGAACGGCATCGTCAGCGGCCTGCTCCTCGGCGGCCTCTATGCTGCCGCGGCGTCGGGGCTGGCGATCTCCTTCGGCATGCTGGACATCGTCAACATCGCGCACCCCGCGCTGATGGTGACCGGCGCCTTCACCGTGGTGGCGCTGGGCGGCTGGCTGGGGCTGGACCCGCTGGTGGTGGCGGTGCTGCAGGCGCCGGCCTTCTACCTGCTCGGCATGGTCATCTACAGCGCCTACCACCACTTCTTCGAAAAGCGCGGCGACGAGGCCTTGCAGGGCCTGGCCTTCTTCTTCGGCATCATGTTCATCATCGAGGTCGGACTGGTCATGGCCTTTGGGCCGGAGCAGCGCTTCCTGGACCCGTCCTACGCCTATACCACCTGGCGGCTCGGCGAGATCGACCTGCCGCTTCGCATGCTGGTACCGGGGCTGTTCGCGCTGGCCTGCATCGGCGGCCTGTTCCTCTATCTGCATCGCAGCTTTACGGGGTTGGCCATCGCCGCCGTGGCGCAGGACGCGGAAGCACTGCGCCTGATGGCGATCGACCCGGTGCGTATCAAGCGGCTGGCCTTCGGCATCTCCATCGCGCTGGCTTCCATGGCCGGCGGCGCGCTTGTGGTGGTGCAACCGGTGGAGCCCTCCTCCGGCCAGGTCTTCATCGGCCGGGTCTTCGCCATCTGCATCATGGGCGGCATGGCCTCCCTGCCCGGCTGCGTCATGGCGGCGCTGCTGTTCGGCGTGGTGGAGAACGTCACCGCCACCTTCTACGGCCCGTCCTGGTCGCCGGCGGTGGCGTTCGGCTGGCTGCTGCTGGTGCTGGCGTTCCGGCCGCAGGGCCTGTTCGGAAAGGCGGCATGAACGCAACCCTGCGATTCTGGCTGGGCGCCGTGGCGCTCGGCCTGGCGCTGGTGGCCGGGCTGCGGCTGCTGGGCAACGACTACGGCTACTTCGCCGGCTACTTCGTGCTGCAATACGTGGTGCTGGCCGGCGCCTGGAACATTCTGGGCGGCTATGCCGGCTACGTGAACTTCGGCGCCGCCGGCTTCATGGCGGCCGGTGCCTACAGCGCCATCGTGGTGCGGCAATGGCTGGGGTGGGATTTGCTGCCCGGCATTGTGGCCGCCGCCGTGGTGGCGGGGCTGCTGGGGCTGGGCACCGGCTACCTGACGCTGCGGCTGAAGGGCGTGTACTTCTCCATCGCCACGCTGTGCCTGGCGGTGGTGCTGCAGACCCTGGTGGTGAACTGGGACTACGTCGGCGGCTCGCGCGGCGCCTACATCATCCACGCGCGGGAGATCCCGCCCTTCACCAGCTACACCGAGATGCTGTTCATCGTGATGCTGGGCCTCGCCATCGGCACCACGGGCATCGGCCGGGCGGTTGAGAAGTCCCGCCTCGGCCGCGGCCTGCAGGCGATCCGCGACAACGAACGCGCCGCCGAGGCCGTGGGCGTGCCGACACTGCGGCTGAAGCTGGTGGCGACAACGCTGTGCGGCGCGCTGATGGGCGTGGCCGGCGCGCCCCTGCCCTACTACAGCGGCTACCTGAATCCGGAAGCCGCGTTCAGCCTGGCCTATGCGGTCAACGCCATCGCCATGCCGCTGATCGGCGGCGCCGGCACCTGGGCGGGGCCGGTCATCGGCGCGGTGCTGCTCGCCTCGCTGCAACAGGCGGCGACGGTGACGATTTCCTCGGCGCTGAACCTCTGGATCGTCGGCTGGATGCTGGTGGTGTTCGTGGCCATCGCGCCGCGTGGCATCCTCGGCTGGTTCCGGAGGCGCGGATGACCGAGGCCTTCTTCCGCGCCGCCGGCGTCGGCAAGCGCTTCGGCGGCTTCGTCGCGCTGGCCGAGGTGGATATCGAGCTTCGCGCCGGCGAGCGGCTCGGGTTGATCGGGCCGAATGGCTCGGGCAAGTCCACCTTCGTCAATTGCATCAGCGGCGACTTCGCCGAGCATGAGGGCCAGGTGACGCTTGGCGGCGTGGCGCTGCGCGGGCTGAAGCCGCATCGGCGGGCGCGGCTGGGCATGGCGCGCACCTTCCAGCTGCCGCAGCCGTTCAACAGCCTGAACGTGCTGGAAAACGTCCGCGTGCCGCTGCTGTTCGCCGGCCACGCGGCCGAGGCGACCGACCGCGCCATGGCCTGCCTGGAGCAGGTGGAGATGGCGGACAAGGCGCGCAAGCTGCCGCGCGAGCTGACGCAGGTGGAACAGCGCCGGCTGGAACTGGCGCGGGCCATCGCGCTGCAACCGCGGCTGCTGATCGCCGACGAGGCGATGGCCGGGCTCTCGAATGCGGAGGTCGACCAGATCATCGCGCTGCTGTTCAAGCTGAACGAGGCCGGCGCCGCGGTCATCATGATCGAACACATCATGCGCGCGGTGACGGCCTTTTCCGAACGGCTGGTGGTCTTCGTCGCGGGCCGCAAGATCGCCGATGGCCCGCCGCGCGAGGTGCTGGCATTGCCGGAGGTGGAGGGAGCCTATCTTGGCAAGCAGTAGCGGCCTGGAGATCACCGGCATCGACGCCGGCTACGGCGCGGTGCGGGTGCTGGCAGGCGTCTCGCTGAGCGTGCCGCCAGGCCAGACCGTGGTGCTGCTGGGCACCAACGGCAACGGTAAGACCACGCTGATGCGCAGCATCATGGGCCAGGTACGGCCGAGTGCCGGCAGCATCGTGGCCACGCTGGATGGCCAGCGCGTGGACCTGCTGGGCCTGAAGCCGGAACAGGTGGTGGAGTACGGCATCGTGCTGGTGCCGGAAGGCCGCCGGCTGTTCCCGCGCCTGACCGTGGAGCAGAATCTGCGGCTCGGCGCCTTCCGCGCCGCGGCCCGGGCCAGGCTGGCCGAGAACCTGGCGCTCTGCTTCGAGCTGTTCCCCCGGCTGGCGGAACGCCGCACGCAGCTGGTTGGCAGCATGAGCGGCGGCGAGCAGCAGATGGTGGCGCTGGGCCGCGCCGTGATGTCGGCACCGCGCATCCTGCTGGTCGACGAGCCCTCGGTCGGCCTGGCGCCGATCCTGGTTTCCCGCACCATGGAGATGATCGCGGAGATGAAGGCGCGCTTGGGCCTGACCGTGCTGATGGCGGAGCAGAACTTCCACCAGGCCGTGCGGATTGCGGACCGTGGCTACGTCATCGTCCACGGCCACATGGTGTTCGAGGGCGGCTCGGCCGCCGAGCTGCAGGACAACGAGCTGGTGCGGAAGGTCTACCTGGGGCTTTAAAGTCTGTCAGGCGCAGATTGAAGCGCCGGACAGACCATAAGGCTGTTGGTTGAGCGACTGAATCACACCGCCGGTGGTGCCACCGGCGACGATCAAACGCTAGACCCGGCGAAAGATCAGTGACGTATTGATGCCGCCGAACGCGAAATTGTTCTTCATCAGATATTCCGGCTGCAGCAGTCGCGGCTCGGCGCGCAGGTAGTCGAGTGGCGCGCATTTCGGGTCGATATCCACCAGGTTCGCCGTCGGCGCGAACCAGCCCTCCGCGAGCATGCTGAGGCCGAGCCAGCTCTCGATGGCGCCACAGCCGCCCAGTGTATGGCCGAAGTGCCCTTTCAGCGAATGGATCGGCATCCGCGCGCCGAATACCGCATGGGTCGCAGCGCTTTCGGCGACATCGCCATGGTCCGTGGCGGTGCCGTGGCCGCTGGTGAAGCCGATGGCCGCGGGCGGCAGGTCAGCGTCGCGCAGCGCCAGGCGCAGCGCCACCTCCATGGTCGGCGCATTGGGTTGCGTCACGTGGCTGCCGTCCGAGTTGGTGCCGAAGCCGACCACCTCCGCCAGCACCTGCGCGCCCCGGGCCAGGGCGTGTGCGCGTTCCTCCAGCACCAGCGTGGCGGCGCCCTCGCCGATGACCAGGCCGTCGCGCGCGGCGTCGAACGGGCGCGGCGTCGCCTGCGGCGTGTCGTTCTTCGTGCTGGTGGCGTAGAGCGTGTCGAACACCGCGGCCATGGTCGGGCAGAGTTCCTCGGCGCCGCCCGCCAGCATGATGTCCTGCGCGCCGTGCCGGATCGCCTCATAGGCGTAGCCGATGCCCTGGCTGCCGGAAGTGCAGGCCGAGGAGGTCGTGATGATGCGGCCGGTCAGGCCGAAGAACAGCCCGATGTTCACCGCCGCCGTATGGCTCATCATCTGCACGTAGCTGGTGGCGGTGACGTGGCGCGCGGTGCCGTTGGTGATGAGTTCCGCAAACCCCAGCACCGGCGGCGTGCTGCCGAAGGAACTGCCATAGGCGATGCCGGCGCGGCCCTGCTTCAGCACGGGGTCGTCGCTCAAGCCGGCCTGCGCCAGCGCGCGTTCGGTGGCGAAGACGGCGAAGCGCGAGACCCGGCCCATGGTCCGCAGCTTCTTGCGCGGATACAGCTTGTCGGCGTCGAAGCCCATGACCGGGCCGGCCAGGCGGGTGTTGAGGCCTTCGTACCTGTCCCACTCCGGCATCCGGGCAATGCCGGTGCGGCCCGCGGCCATGGCAGCGCGGATGCTCGGCCAGTCGTCGCCCAGCGAGGTGATGCCGCCCATGCCGGTGACGACGACGCGGCGGCTCACAGCATGCCGCCATTCACCGAGATGACCTGCCGCGTCACGTAGCTGGCGGCGTCCGAGCAGAGGAAGCCGACGACGGCGGCGACCTCCTCCGGCCGGCCGACGCGACGCATCGGGATGGCATCCATCACGTGTTCCAGCGGCACATCCTTGATCATCTGCGTCTCGATCAGCCCGGGTGCGACGCAGTTGACCGTGATGTTGCGCTTCGCCAGTTCCACCGCCAAGGCCTTCGCCGCGCCGATGAGGCCGGCCTTGGTGGCGCTGTAGTTCACCTGGCCCCGATTGCCCGCCAGCCCGGCCACGGAGGAAAGCGCCACGATCCGCCCGCCCTGGCGGCGCTGCACCATGGGCAGCACCAGCGGATGCAGCACGTTGTAGAAGCCATCCAGGTTGGTCCGCAGCACGCTGTCCCAGTCGTCACCGCTCATCGCCGGGAAGGCGTTGTCGGCGGTGATGCCGGCGTTCAGCACCACGCCATGCGGCGCGCCATGGGCCGCGACATCGGCCTCCAGCGCTTCCCGGCAGGCGGCGCGGTCGGCGATGTCGAAGCTCAGCAGCCGCGCCGCGCGGCCGGCTTCGCGCACCAGCGCGGCGGTGTGCTCGGCGCCCGCGGCGTCGCGGCCGAAGTGGATGGCAATGTCGAAGCCGTCGCGCGCCAGTTGCACGGCAATGGCCCGGCCGATGCCCTTGCTGGCGCCGGTGACGAGGATGCGGCGGGTCACTTCGGCACTTCTCCGGCAGCAGGCGGTTCATACACGGTCAGGTCGGCCTCCGCGGCCAGCGCGCCGCCCACCTCGATGCGGCCGGCAAAGCTGCCCATCGCCTCGTCCTGGTAGACCAGCGTGACGGAGACCAGCAGCGTCTCGCCCAGCCGATACCACGGCCGGAGCATGGCGAACCTGCGGGAGCCGAGCAGGAACCCGACCCGCGGCGCTCCGCCGGCGGCGCAAGCGCGGCTGCCGGCGAAGGCGGCGCAGGCCTGCGCCATGTACTCGATGCCGATATGCGCGGGCACGCCCTCAGCCTCCAGGAACTCCGTGCCGGGGTGGATGGTCAGGCTGGCCTGCAGCGTGGTCTCGTCGGCGCCGAGGACCCAGTCCAGCAGCAGCATCGGCGGCCGGTGCGGTACCAGCTCGGCGACGGGGCACGGCAGCATCACGCCGCACCGAGCAACAGGGCCAGGTTGCTGCCGCCGAAGGCGTAGCTGGCGCTGAGCATCACCGGCGGCCCCTGCAGCGCTTCGCCCGGCCGGGCCAAACGCAGGGCCGGCATGTCCTCGGCGACGACGCCGTCCCAGAGATGCGGTGGCAGCAGCCCCCGTTGCAGCGCCAGCCAGCAGAACGCCGCTTCGGTGGCCGCCGCGGCACCCAGGGTGTGGCCGGTGAAGGCCTTGGTGGCGCTGCATGGCGTCGCGGCCGCGAATATGGCCGAGACCGCCCTGGCTTCCATGGCGTCGTTCAGCCTGGTGCCGGTGCCGTGCAGGTTGATGTAGCCGACGCCATCGGCGGCCAGGCCGGCCGCAGTCAACGCTGCCTGTATCGCCGCCCGGGCGCCGCGCCCCTGTGGTTCCGGCGCGCTGATGTGGTGGGCATCGCTGCTCTCCCCGACCCCGAGCAGCGCCACCGGACCCGGCGCCGGCTCCAGCAGGAACAGCGCCGCGCCTTCGCCGATGCTGGTGCCGTCGCGGTTGGCGCTGAAGGCGTT
>CAIMOR010000513.1 GCA_903843125.1 uncultured Rhodospirillales bacterium | reverse complement strand
GCGCGCCGCCGCTGCGCCGGAGCCGCGACGGGACCGAGCCGCACCACCACGCCGTGCGCGGTCCATGGCCGCGCCGCGCTGCCCGCCGGCGCCGGCTGCCGCCAGCAGGGCCGCTCCGGCGGCCGCTCGAATCGCAGTATCGTCGCCACCCTGCACCTCGGCTGGACTGCGGCGGCAACCCGGGGCGGCCCGGGCTGGTTGCATCGGCAGGGGGTGGCGAATGCGTGTGGCTGGTGCACACTGGCGCGCATGAGCATCCCCGCCCCAGCCTCTCCGGCCGAGCTGATCCGCGCCCGCTACGGCAACCCCGCCTTCGAGCCGCCGGCCGAGATTCCCCCCGGCCTGGCCATGGTGCTGGACCGCCGCGTCACCCGCCGCTACCGGCCCGAGCCGGTCGCCGAGCCCCTGCTGCAAACCGTGCTGGCCGCCGCGCAATCGGCGCCGAGCAAGTCCGACCTGCAGCAGTATTCGATCATCGTGCTGCAGGACCCCCTGAAGATTGCGGCCATCGCCGACTGGATCGGCACCATGCCCTGGATCAAGGAAGCCCCGGTGCTGCTGCTGTTCTGCGGCGACATCCGCCGCGGCCAGCGCCTGGCCGCCCTGCACGGCCGCGAGCACGCCAACAACAACGTCGACACCTTCATCAACGCCACGGCGGATGCGGCGCTGGCCATGGGGCACTGCATCCTGGCCGCCGAGGGCGCCGGCCTCGGCACCTGCCCCATCTCCTACGTCCGCAACCACGTCGAGAAGGTCGGCCCCCTGCTCGGCCTGCCCCGGGGCGTCTTCCCGGTGGCCGGCCTCACGCTCGGCTGGCCGGTGGCGCGCAACGAGCCTTCGCCGCGGCTGCCGCAAAGCGTGGTCGTCCACCGCGAACGCTACGACGATAGCGGCCTGGAAGCGGCCCTGCCGGCCTACGACGCGCTGCGCCGCCCGGCGAAGCCACGCTACCCCGAGGTGTTCGGCCCCAAGCCCGAAGGCTGCACCTGGAGCGAGAACAGCGCCCGCCAGCTCTCGGTGCCCGAGCGCTTCGGCCTCTCGGTCTGGCTCAAGCTCCGAGGCATCGACCTTGCTTGACCGCGCCGTTCCCGCGGCGCCGGACGACGCCAAGCCGGTCGTCAACACCCGCCCACGCGACGCCGCCAGCCTGATCCTGTACCGCCAGGGCCGCGCCGGCGTGGAGGTGCTGATGGGCGTCCGCCACGCCCGCCACCGCTTCATGCCCAACGCGCTGGTCTTCCCCGGCGGCAGGGTGGACCCGACCGACCACAAGCACCCCGCGCTGACGGAGCTGCTGCCGGAAACCCAGGGCCACCTGGCGCAGAAGGCCACGCCCGGCCGCGCCCGCGCGCTCGGCATCGCCGCGGTGCGCGAGCTGCACGAGGAAACCAACCTGGTGCTCGGCGAGTTCCGCGGCGGCCAGTTGCTGCCGGCGCTGCACCGTTTGCACTACATCACCCGCGCCATCACCCCGCCGCCGCGGGCCATCCGCTTCCACGCCCGCTTCCTGGCCGCCCCGGCCGAGGCCGCGCAGGGCGAGCTGAAAGGCTCCGGCGAGTTGGAGACGCTGCGCTTCTTCCCGGTGCAGGAGGCGCTGGCGGTCGGCCACATGGCCGGCATCACCGCCAAGGTCATGGCCGAGTTCCTGCGCTGGCTGGACCTGCCGCAGGAACACCGCCACAGCCGGGACCTGGTGGTATTCCAGCGCCGGGACACCCGGATGCGCGACCGGTAAGCCCACCCGGGCGCCGCC
Source organism: uncultured Rhodospirillales bacterium (assembly GCA_903843125.1). GTDB lineage: Bacteria > Pseudomonadota > Alphaproteobacteria > Acetobacterales > Acetobacteraceae > CAIMOR01. The sequence goes on along the minus strand of CAIMOR010000513.1, from coordinate 14,931 downwards.
TAGCGCCGCACCACGCTGCGGCAGCCGTTCCGCACATGCGACATCTCCGACCAGCTCAGCGAATCGCCCTGCTGGTAGCGCAGCACCGCCTCGGCGCAGCCGGGGTCTATCTCCAAGGTGCGCCGCACCAGGGCGGGGCGCGGCCGCGACGGCGGCGGCTCCGCCGGCAATGGTTCGGGCGCCGCGGGCTGCGCCAGCGCGGGTTCGGCTGCCATGGCCTGGGCCTGGACAGGTTGGGCCTGGGCAGGTTGGGCCGGAACAGGCTGACCCTGGACAGGTTGGGCCTGAACCGGCTGGGCCGGCACAACCTGCGCCGGAACGGCCCGGGGCGGCACGGGCTGCGCCGGCGTCGCCTCGGCCTGCATCTCCACCGCCGGCGGCAGCATCGCCGGCGGCTCCGCCTCGGCCGGGGGAGCCTCGGCCGGCGGCGGCTTGGCCGGCGTTGCGCTGACCGAAACCGGCGCCAGCGCCGCCTGCGGCACGGCCACGATGTTCGCCCCCACCAGCAGCCCACCGATGAAGGTCGCCACCAGCGCCAGCCCCGCCAACCCCCAGCGCGCCCTACGCCACAGGCGCGGGTGGCGCGGCGCCGGTTCCGCGTCCGCCTCGCTCCAGTCCGGCCGGTTGGCCAGCGTGTTGGCCACCGCCTGCGGCCAGCCCGGCCGCACGATGCCCAACGCCGGCTGCGCCGCGAAGCCGCCTTCCAGCAGCGGCGCCACCAGCCCCAGGCCGCTCGGCTCCACCCGCACATGCACCACCGGCAACATGCCGGAAAACGCGTAGGCGAAGCCGCTGGCGTGCAGCGCCGCCCGCAGCCGCGCCTCCGCCCGCGGCGTCGCTTCCGGCGCCACGTCCACCAGCGCCAGACCCTGCGCCGGGTTGGCCAGCACATGGCAGCCGCCAGGGTCGGTGCCGCTGCGCGACCGCCCGAGCCATTGCCAGCCCGCCGGCACGGCCGCCATCACCTGGCGCGCTTCCGCCGCCATCGCTCCCGGCTGCTGCCCCATGCGCCCTGCTCCCTGAACGGCAGGAGAACGGCGCGGGCCCGCCGCGGTTGCAACCGCGGCGGCAGGATCAACCGGTTGCGCGGCCGGTCAGGCCGGCCGCCAGCTCTCGCCGCCCATGCGCTTCACCGCGCCTTCCTGCTCCAGCTTGATCAGGTGGGAATGCAGGCTGCGGCTGGCCGGAATGACCAGGCGCGGGTCCAGCGGGCCATAGACCACCGGCACCAGTTCCAGCGGCGTCGCGCAGCCGGCCTTGTCCAGCGCCGCCAGCACGCGGCGCTCGCGTTCCTCGCGGTGGTCCCACAGCTTCTGCACGAAGCGCGCGGGTTCCGGCAGCGGCGGGCCATGCCCGGGCAGGAACAGGCTGTCCAGCCCCTGCCGGGCGCGCAGCCGGTCCAGGCTGTGCATGTACTGGGTCATGTCGCCATCGGGCGGGCTGACCACGCTGGTGCTCCAGCTCATCACGTGGTCGGCGGTGAACAGCGTCCCCGTCGGCCCCTCCGGCCCTTCCAGCTCGAAGCACAGGTGGTTGCCGCAATGGCCGGGCGTATGGATCGCGTGCAGCTTCCAGCCGGCGCCCTCGATCACGCCGCCATCCGGCACCGTCACATCCGGCCGGAAGCCATGGTCGCCGCCCTCGCCACCCTGGTCCGCCGGCGTCATGTGCGGCCCGAACCCGAAGGTCACCGCCCCCGTCGCCGCCTGCAGCGGCCCGGCGCCGGGCGAGTGGTCCCGATGCGTATGCGTCACCACGATATGCGTGATGGTCTCCCCCGCCGTCGCCGCCAGCAGCGCCACCAGGTGAGCCTCGTCCACCGGCCCCGGGTCGATCACCGCCACCTGGCCACGCCCGACGATGTAGCTGTTGGTGCCGCGATAGGTGAAGGCGGAGGGATTGTTGCACACCACGCGGCGCACCAGCGCGGTGGTCTGCTCCACCTCGCCCGGCGCCGGCGCCGTCTCGCGCAGAAAGGGTACCGCCATCACGTCACTCCCTTGGGTGCGGCACGTTGCCGCCGCACCAACTCACGATGCAGGATGTACAGGCCCGCGGCCACGATCAACACCGCCCCCAGCAGCATCCATATCGTCGGCCGGTCGCCCCAGATCAGCCAGCCAAGGCCCACCGACCAGATCATCGACGAATAGGAGTACGGCCCCAGCGAGGAGACCTGCGCGCTGGCATAGGCTTCCGTGAGAAGCACCTGCGCCACGCCGCCCACCAGCCCGATCGCCGCCAGCAGCAGGAACTGCCCCAGCGTCGGCGTCACCCACAGGAAGGGCAGCACCAGCAGCGTGAAGCTGGTCATCAATATGCTCTGCCACATCGTGATGGTCGTGCTGCTCTCGCTGGCGGAAAGCTGGCGCACCAGCAGCGTGGTGAAGGCCGAGAAGAAGCCCTGCGCCACCGCCGCGCCCAGCCCCCACATGGCCAGCGGCCCGGTGGCATGGCCGGCACCCTGGCCGATGGCGATGACCAGCACGCCGGCGAAGCCCAGCAGCACCGCGGACCAGCGATGCGCCCCGACCTTCTCGCCCAGGAACGGAATGGCCAGGATGGTGACGAACAGCGGCGTGGTGTAGCCCAGCACCGTCTGGTCGGCCAACGGCAGCGCGGTCAGCGCGAAGAAGCTGCAGCCCTGCGCCAGGGTGCCGGTGCAGGCGCGGAAGAAGTGGCCCTTGAACCGCTTGGTCCGCATCTCCTGGAAGCGCCCGTAGCGCGCCACGATCAGCGCCACCACCGGCAGCGCGAAGCCGCTGCGGAAGAACATCAGCTCCACCACCGGCACCTGGCCGGCCAGCTGCTTCACCCCGGCCGACATCAGCGTGAACAGCAGGTGCGCCGCCAGCATGCACAGCGCGCCGCGCTTGACGTCGTGGCGCAGCGCCATCAGGCGGCCTCGGCCGCGGCGGCGCGGGCCTGCATGCGCCGCAACCGCTCCCGGTGCAGGTTGTACACCCCCGCCGCGATCACCACCGCCGCACCGGCCAGCGTGGTCCAGGCCGGCAGTTCCGCCCACACCAGGTAGCCGATCATGGTGCCCCAGATCAGCGGCGAATACTCGAACGGCGCGATGACGCCGATCGGCGCCAGCGCGAAGGCCCGCGCGAACAGCACATGCGCCAGCCCGTTGGCGGCGCCGAACATCACCAGCGCCGCCACGGTGCCCCAGCCCGGCACCAGCGGCGGCGGCCCACCCGGCGGCCACATCGCCGGCACGTTCAGCAGCAGCAGCCCCACCGGGATATGCGCCAGCAGCAGGCACAGCGCGATCGCAACCGGCGTATCCGTCCGGCTCAGCGTCCGCGTCCATATCCGCGTCACCGCCATGGCCGCCGTCGCCACCAGCAGCAGCGCCGTCTCCCAGCGCCACAGGTCGCCGCCCGGCCGCAGCATGAACAGGGCGCCGGAGAAGCCGGTCAGCGTACTGGCCCAGCGCCGCCAGCCGACCTGCTCGCCCAGCATGGGAATGGCCAGCAGCGTCATCAGCAAGGGCGAGACGGCGGCCACCGCATAGCTGTCCGCCAACCCCACGCCGCGCACCCAGGCGACGTACCAGCTGGCGGAAACGCAGGTATGCAGCAGGCTGCGCGCCAGCAGCAGGCGCCAATTCACCGGCCACAGCCCACGCCCGCGGGCAATGGCCGCCACCACCGTGGCCCCGACCACGCCGCGCCACACCATGGCGGCGGCGGCACCGATCTCGGGCAGCGCATACTTCACCGCAGCATCGGCGCAGGAGATCACGCCATAGCCCAGCGCCACCAACAACAGGCCGCGCGCGGCATCCTCGCCGGCGGCCTGGCTCACGCCTGGCCCTGCCGGCAACCGACCAACTCGTGGCGCATCTTTTCCCCTTCTTCCCCCCTGGGGCGTTCGGCGAGCAGGCTAGCCGCGCGCCGCGCCGCCGAACAGCGCCGGCATACCGGGTCAGCCATGCCCGGTGCCCGGGGCGCCCCCCGCTCGCGCTGATGTTGCCCCGCGCTGCCTTGTTTTGGCCCCTGCCCGTGTGCGAAACCGGCGATGTGGAACCCCTGGAATACCAACTCATGGATGCCGTCGAGGACGGCATGTGGTGGTATCGCGCCCTGCACCGCCGGGTGCTGGACGCGCTGGGAGAGCCGAATCTGCCGCTGCCCGGCCCGCTGCTGGATGCCGGCTGCGGCACCGGCGGCTTCCTGGCCCGGCTGAAGCAGCGCTGGCCGCAGGTCACCGCCACGGGGCTGGAATACCTGCCCGCCGCCGCCGCCCGCGCCCGCATCAAATCCGGCTGCCCCGTGGTCGCCGCCTCGGTCCACCGGCTGCCCTTCGCCACCGCCAGCTTCGCCGCCGTCACCAGCATGGACGTGCTGTGCCACGCCCTGGTGGAACCCGCCCTGGCGCTGGCCGAGGCCCACCGCGTGCTGGCCCCCGGCGGCCGCCTGGTGCTGAACCTGCCTGCCTTCATGTGGCTGCATTCGGCGCATGACATCCGCGTCCACAATGCCCGCCGCTTCACCGCCGGCCAGGCGCGCCGGCTGTTGCGGCAGGCCGGTTTCCAGGACGTGAAGACGCACTACTGGAATGCGCTGCTGCTGCCCCTCATGATCCTGCAGCGCAAGATCAGGTCAGCCGCGCCCGAGGATCGCTCGGATGTTGCCGCTTTTCCGCCGTGGCAGAACGCCACCCTGCTGGGCGTGACCGAACTGGAGCGCCACTGTGCCCGCCTTGGATTTCCCTTTCCCGCCGGCGGCTCCGTCCTGGCCGTCGCCACCCGTCCCTGAAGGAGCGCGCCGCGTGACGCAGCCCGTTGGCCTATCCATCGTCGTGCCTGTCTATCGCGGCGCCACCACCGTGGGCCTGCTGGTCGAGGCGCTGTCCTCGCTCCGCCCTGCCGGTGGGCTGGAGATCGTGCTGGTCAACGACGGCAGCCCCGACAATTCCGGCGACGTCTGCCGCGCCCTGCTGGCCACCGCGACCGTGCCGATCACCTACTGCGAGCACGCCCGGAACTTCGGCGAGCACAACGCCGTCATGACCGGCCTGCGCCACGCCCGCGGCGACTACGTCATCACCATGGACGACGACCTGCAGAACCCGCCGGAGGAGGTGGTCAAGCTGTACGACCACGCCCGCCTGGGCCGGCACGACGTGGTCTACACCTACTACGCCGAGAAGAAGCACGAGGCCTGGCGCAACCTGGGCAGCCGCTTCGCCAACTGGGTGGCGGACACGCTGCTGGACAAGCCGAAGGGGCTTTACCTGTCCTCCTTCCGCTGCATGTCGGCACTGGTGGTGCGGGAAGTCACCAAATACGCCGGCCCCTACCCCTATGTGGACGGGCTGATCATGCAGGTGACGCAGCGCATCTCCACGCTGCCGGTGCTTCACCTGGCCCGGGCTGAGGGCCGCAGCAACTACACGCTGCGCCGCCTGGTCCGCCTGTGGCTGAACCTGGCCACCAGCTTTTCCGTGCTGCCGCTGCGCCTGGCCATCTACGCCGGCGCCGCGCTCGGCGTGCTCGGCCTGGTCGCCGCCTGCTACGTGGTCTGGGAAGGCCTGAGTGGCGGCACGCCCTCCGGCTGGGCGTCGTCGATGACCACCACGCTGCTGGTCGCCGGCGTGCAGTTCCTCATCCTCGGCGTGCTCGGCGAATACGTCGGCCGCGCCTTCCTCTCGGCCAACGGCAAGCCGCAGGGCGTGGTGCGGGAGGTCATCGGCCCGGCCGAGGCCGTCGCCCACGCCCCCGTCACCGGCGAAGCGGAGCGCGTCGCATGAATACCTACTGGGCCGTCCTCGCCGCCGCCATCGTCACCTCCATGGCCGGCCAGATCCTGCTGAAGTCCGGCGCCGTCGCCGAAGGCAACTTCATCGCCCAGCTGTTCCGCCCCTCCACCATGGTCGGGCTGATGGTCTACGGCGGCGCCGCGCTGCTCTACATCGTCGCGCTCAGGCGCATCCCGATGAGCGTCGCCCTGCCCTGCACCGCCGTCAGCTACGTCGCCGCCGCGGTCATCGGCTACTTCGCCTTCGGCGAGCCGCTGGGCGTGCAGAAGATGGCAGCGCTCGGACTGATCTGCGGCGGCGTCGTCATGCTGGCGACGGCGGCCTGACCGCAACTCGACGCATGCGGGGACGTCTTCCCCTGATGCGCCCAAACCAAGGGCCGAGAGGCCCCTCGGGACCTGGCCTTCAGGCCGCGCTGAACGTCCCGTCCCGGCCCAGCATCGTCAGCACGCCGCTGCGAATGTCGAAGTGGCCGCCCAGCAGCTGCAACCGCCCGTCCAGCACCCGCTCGGCCACGAACGGAAAGCTCATCAGGTTGTCCAGCGAAACCCGCACCGCCTCGTGCTCGCAGGCCAGCTGCGCATCGGCGGGGTCGCAGCGCAGCACGCGGTTGCGCGCGCTGGCGGCAATGCTGATCCACGGCCCCAGGAACTCGCCCATCGGCGCCGGCACGCCGCCCATCAGCGCCTGGATGCCGCCGCACATGGCGTGGCCCAGCACCACGACAGCCTGCACCTGCAGGCCGCGCACCGCGAACTCCACCGCGGCGCTGGTGCCGTGCAGGCTGCCATCCGGCTGGTAGGGCGGCACCAGGTTGGCCACGTTGCGCACCGCGAAGATCTCGCCCGGCCCGGCGTCGAACACCATGGCCGGGTCCACCCGGCTGTCCGAACAGCCGATCACCATCACGCGCGGGCTCTGGCCCTTCAGCGCCAGCGCCTCGAACTGCTTGCGCCGGTTCGGCCATTCCGTTTCACGAAACCGCCGATAGCCTTCGGTAAGATGCTCCATCGGGGCTAGATCGAAGCGCCGCCCTCAGCTTGCAAGGGCCGGCGTTGCGTTCAGCGCCCCAGCACCCGCAACGCCTCGCACACCTGGCCGATCTGCGCCGCCGTCAGCTCCGGATACATCGGCAGGCTGAACACCTGCTGCGCCGCGCGCTCGGTCTCGGCACAGCCGGCCGGCCCCAGCGGCACCCGGCCCTGATAGGCCGACTGCAGGTGCACCGGCACCGGGTAGTGGATGCCGCTGCCAACCCCCATCTGCCGCAGCTGCGCCATCGTCTCGGCCCGGTTGGCGCTGCGCAGCACGTACTGGTGGAACACGTGCTCGGCGCCGGCGCGGCGCTCCGGCGGGGCGAACGGCCCGCCTTCCAGCGCCACGTCATAGGCATCCGCAATCGCCCGCCGCCGTGCATTGCCGGCATCCAGGAAGGGCAGCCGCGCCCGCAGGATGGCAGCCTGGACCTCATCCAGCCGGCTGTTCACCCCGACCATGGAGGAGATGTACCGCTCCTTCCAGCCATACTGCCGAATGGCGGCAATGCGGTCCGCCAGCTCGAAGTCGTCCGTCGCCAGCACGCCGCCATCGCCCAGCGCGCCCAGGTTCTTCGTGGGATACAGGCTGAAGGCCGCGGCCGTGCCCATGGTGCCCAGCGTCACGCCATCCAGCTTCGCGCCATGCGCCTGCGCGCAATCCTCGATCAGCGCCACCCCATTGGCCCGGCACGCCTCCAGCATCGGGTGCAGGTCGGCCGATTGCCCGTACAGGTGCACCACGATCGCGGCCTTGATCGGCGGCAGCCCCGGCGGCGGGTCCTCCAGCACGGCCACCAGCTCGTCGGGGTCCATGGTGTAGGTGTCGGGGTCGATATCCAGCAGCAGCGGCACCGCGCCGCACATCTCGATGGCGGCCACGGTGGCCACGGCGGTGTGGGAGACGGTCGCGACCGTGCAACCCTCGCCTATCCCCAGACCGCGCAAAATCAGCGCCAGCGCGTCGGTGCCGTTGGCGCAACCCACCGCGCGCGTGGTGCCCAGCCAGGCGGCGAACTCGCGCTCGAACGCCTCGCCTTCCTTGCCCAGGATGTACCAGCCGCTGTCCAGCGCGCGGTGCACGGCGGCGTCGATCTCGGCCTTCTGGGCGCGGTAGCCCGCCCCCGGGTCGGCCTGCGGGATGATCTGCATCGGTCGGAGTCCTTACAGGTAGTCGGCCAGGCGTTCACGATACCACTGGAGCGAACGGCGCAACCCCTCGTCCAGGCCCACGCTCGCGGTCCAGCCGGTGGCATTGCGGAAGGCGTGGTCGTTGGCGTGGTAGCTGCCGATGTCGATCGGCGCGCGGTCGGCCGGGAATTCCTTGGTGACGAAGCTGCCGCGGCCGTCATTGGCGGCAATGATCCGCTCCGCCAGCTCCAGCAGGCTGGCCGGCGGCGCGCCGCCCAGGTTGAAGACCTGGCCATTCACGTTGGGCTGCGCCGCGCATTCCGCGGCCCGGATGAAGGCCTCGGTCACGTCGTCCACATAGGTCAGGTCGCGCAGCTGCTCGCCGCCCCAGACCTCGAACGGCTCGCCCTCCAGCACCCGGCGGATCCAGATGCCGAGGAAGGTCTGCCGCGCATCGCGGATGCGCAACCGCGGGCCGTAGCAGTTGGTCAGCCGCAGCGACACCACCGGCCGGTGCAGCACGCGGCTTTCCAGCAGCCAGTACTGCTCGCCCGCCCATTTCGAAACACCGTTGGCATCCGGCGGATTGACCGGGTGCAGCTCGTCCACCGGCAGGCTTATCGGCCGGCCGTAGAACTGCCGCGTGCTGGCGTGCACCACCACGGCCTTCGGCGCCACCTCGCGCATCACCTGCACCAGGCGCACCTGGGCCACGGCGTTGATCGCGATATCCGCCACCGGGTCCTTCTGGCCGCCCATGTGGCTGGTCTGCGCCGCCATGTTGAACAGCACGTCCACACCCTGGCACAGGCTGTGCAGCTCCACGTCGCGGATGTCGCCGCGCACCAGCAGGCAGTTGGCGCCTTCCAGGTTGGCCAGGCTGGCGCCGCCATCCGGCATCATCGCGTCCACCGCGGTGACCCGTGCCCCCAGCCCGGCCAGTGCATGGCACAGCGCGCTGCCGAGGAAGCCGGCGCCCCCGGTCACCAGCACGCGCTTACCGCGCCAGGAGGGTCGGTCGTAGGGGTTGCTCATGCTTCGTCCGCTATCTGCTTCAGGTAGGCGCCATAATCTGTCTTGCCCAACGCCGCTGCCGAATCACGAAGCTGCGCCGCGGTGATGAAACCCATGCGATAGGCAATCTCCTCCGGCGCGCTGACCTGCAGGCCCTGGCGTTCCTGCACCGTCTGCACGAAGGTCGCCGCCTGCAGCAGGCTGGCCGGCGTGCCGGCGTCCAGCCAGGCATAGCCGCGGCCCAGCCGGTCGACATGCAGCGCGCGGTCGGCCAGGTACAGCTTGTTGAGGTCGGTGATCTCAAGCTCCCCGCGTGCCGAGGGCGCCAGGTCACGGGCGCGCGCGGTCACGCTGCTGTCGTAGAAGTAAAGCCCGATCACCGCCCAGTTGCTGCGCGGCTGCGCCGGCTTTTCCTCCAGCGACAGCGCCCGGCCGCCGGCATCGAACTCCGCCACGCCATAGCGCTCGGGGTCGCGCACCTGGTAGGCGAATACCGTGGCGTCGCCGGCCTCGGCCCGCTTCGCCGCGCCCTGCAGCAGCGGCCCAAGGCCGTCGCCGTAGATGATGTTGTCGCCCAGCGCCAGCGCGCAGGGCTTGCCGCCGATCCAGTCGGCGCCGATCTGGAACGCCTGCGCAATGCCGTCCGGCCTGGGCTGCTCGGCATAGGCAATGCTGAGGCCGAAGCGGCTGCCGTCGCCCAGCAGCCGCCGGAACTGCGGCAGGTCGGCCGGCGTGCTGATCAGCAGGATATCGTGGATGCCCGCCAGCATCAGCGTGCCCAGCGGGTAGTAGACCATCGGCTTGTCGTACACCGGCAGCAATTGCTTGCTCGCCGCCAGGGTCATGGGGTGAAGCCGGGTGCCGGAACCGCCGGCCAGCAGAATGCCCTTCATGTCGCTCATTCTCCAGCCGCGAAGCGGCGGCGTAGTCGGTCTGAGGAAGCCGGTGGTCTAGCACGCAAAGGTTGAAGGCGCTGCCCCGACGGGCCGCTTTCCCGGCATCCATACCACGCCGGGATTAAGGCGGATTGGCGCCTACTCGCCGGCAACCTTGCGGCGCGGCGTGACGGTGCTGCCTTGATCCACGGCCGCCACAACCGGCCCGGCCACCGGCGAGGCCGCCGGATGCTCATGCTGCCGCCGCGGCCCGGCCGCGTCAGGCAGCACCGCCGGGGAGGAGCGCATGATCTCGGCGAAACCGAACAGCAGCAGCAACTGCCCGACCAGCATCTGTATGGCCGCCAGCAGCCGCACCCCGTCATCCGCCGGCTGGATGTCGCCATAGCCCACCGTTGCCAGCGTCACGACGCTGAAATGCAGCGCGTCGGCGAAATCCATCCGCGTCGGCTCGCCCAGCTGGATGAACAGCGGGTGCCGGGAAAGCCCATCGGCAATGCGGTAGAAGCAGCCGAACACTACGCCCAGCAGTGCGAAGATGCTGATATAGGTCGCGATCGGCACCGCCAGGTGCGCCAGCCGCGCCGTCACGGTCTGCAGGATGGCGGCGATGTCGATCAGCAGCCGCACCACGTCCCTCACCGCCGCGGCGCTGATCGCCGAGATCACCGCCATCGCCGCCAGCAGCGCCAGGGATTGCCCCAGCGGCGGCAGCCGGTTGACCGGCGTGCCCAGCGAGACGACGCCGACCACCGCGGTGAACATCAGCCAGCGGGCGAAGCGCGGCAGGTGCGCCAGGTCCGGCGGCACCAGGCCCTCGGCCAGCCGCAGCAGCTGCCGCCGGCGCAGCCAGCAGGCGGCGACGAAGCTGGCCACCGGCAGCAGGAAGCCGAGCGGCCGCGCCCAGTCCAGCGCCAGCGGAAACGCCGCCCGCCCCAGCACGGCGTAGAGGCAGATGTACACCGCCAGCCCGTTCGACACGCCGAGCGCGAACAGCGGCCCCTGCGGGAAGATCAGGTGCAGCCCGCCGATGGCCAACGCGGCGATGCCCAACGCCAGGGCCGAGAACCCCCAGCCCTGATCCGCCACCCCGCCCGCCACCAGCAGCGTCAGGGCCAGCGTCAGCGCCGCGCCGGACAGCACATGGCGCGGCCGGCGCAGCCGCGGCGGCCGCCGCGTCATGCCGGCGGGGCCATCGCCGCCGAGACCCCATCGCTCCCCGGCAAGGCGGCGACCCCACCCCGCGCCGGCAGTGCGGCGACCCCACCCCGCGCCGGCAAGGCGGCGACCTCCTCCCGCGCCGGCAAGGCGGCGACCCCCTCACGCGCCGGCAGGGCGGCGACGCCGGTGATCTCCACCCGCCAGGCGGGGTCTACCAGCGGCGCCTGCACCGTCATCCGCGCCGGCTTGTGCGCCGGGTCCAGCCAGGCGTCCCAGGCGCGGTTCATCGCCGGCGCCTCGGCGATATCGGCCAGCACCACCGTCACGCTCAGCAGCCTGGTCTTGTCGGTGCCGGCCGCGGCCAGCAGCGCGTCGATCTGCGCCAGGATGTCGGCGGTCTGCCCCTCGGTATCCAGCGAGGCATCGTCCGCCACCTGCCCGGCCAGCCAGCACAGCCCGCCATGCACCACGGCGCCGGAAAGCCGCGCCTCCTCCGCCAACCTGGTGATCGTCATGCCATGCATCCTCGCCTGCGGCCCTGCCGCGCGCAACCGCTCCGCCCACCCGCTTCGCCCACCTGGCCCGCCCGCACGGCGCGACGAACCGGCAGGCTTCCCGCGCGCAACGGAATCGGCCAAATGGTGCGCAGGGGGACCCTGCCGATGCTCTCGATACTCGATCGCGCCATGGTCGCCAGCCGCTTTGTGCTGGTGGTCTTCTTCTTCGGCCTGCTGGTCGGGCTGGCGCTGTTCGCCGTCCGCTTCGTCGCCAAGCTGGGCAAGATGGCGACCGAGGTCTTCACCATGGGCGACGAGGAGATGCTGCTCGGCCTGCTGCACCTGGTGGACAGCGCGCTGGTCGCCAGCCTGGTGGTGATGGTGGCCCTGGCCAGCCACGACAACCTGGTCAGCCGCCTGGCCGAGGAAGCCGCCGACGCGCAGATGGGCTGGGGGGTGAAGACCGACCATTCCAACCTCAAGATCAAGGTCGCCTCCGCCATCATCGCGATCTCCTCCATCCACCTGCTGCAGGTCTTCCTGCGGGTGGACGAATACGGCAGCGAGGGCGTGATGTGGCGCGTGGTGATCCACGTCGTCTTCCTGCTCGGCGCCGTGCTGCTGGGCGTGCTCGACCGGCTCAGCCGCGGGCCGGACGGCAAGGGGCACTGAGCGGCCGCTACCCCAGCGCCAGCACCTGCTTGCCGCACATGCCGCAATGCTCGGGCAGGCTGCGCCCCGCCCAGGGCATGCAGCGGTAGTCGAACCCCAGCTCCAGCGTCGGCTTGATGATGGCGAAGTACGGCGACGCATCGAAGTCGCGCGGCGCATACAGCGAATGGTGGCGGATATGCGCCACCTCCTCCGCCGCCTCGCTGTCGGCGTCGCCCAGCTTATCGGCCTCCGGCAGTATCGGGTAGCCGATCGCGTTGAACGCCTCCGCGATCAAACTCGAACAGATCGCCCGCGTCGGCTCGCCGGAGCCCATCGCGATCATCCGCCGCCGCATCGCCCGCGGCACCGGCGGGTAGGGCAGCAGCCAGCGCGCCAGGTCCAGCACGTTGCGCAGATCATACTTCGCGCCGACACGCCCGCGGCAGAACGCCACCACCTCGGCCAGCCGCTCCGGCTCCACCCCCACCGGCCGGCAGATGCGCAGGTGAAACCCGGCATACTTGGTGAGGGAGGAGACGATCACCCCCTGGCCGATCTCCGCCTCCACCAGGCTCGGCGCGCCGTCCGCCTCGCCGATGTACAGCGCGGCATGGGACCAGGTGGACTGCGTCAGGTACTTGATCGCGGCCGAGACCTTGTTCGCCCCGCCATCCACCAGCAGCACGTCGCCGGGCCGCAGCACCTGGGCGTAGGGCGCCAGCAGCGCCAGGTCGCGCGGCCGCGGCTCCGGCGCCGCGATATGCTGCACCAGCCGGTTGCCCAGCGCATCCAACAACCTGTCCAGCGTCGCCATGCACCGCTTCCGTCCCGAGGCGCCCAGCTAAGCCGCTCGCGAAGCCGCGCGCTACCCTGCCAGGTGTCTCCGCCGCAGCCGCGCCGTTACGCCCTCCACCGGCCCGAACAGCAGCGACCCGGCCCACAGCAGGCCCGCCACCAGCACCACGGCGGGGCCGGAGGGCACATCCGCATGGAAGGACAGCAGCAGCCCGCCGAAGCTGGCCCCGGCGGCCAGCGCCACGGCGGCGTACACCATGCCGCCGACCTCGCGGCTCCAGTGCCGGGCGGCGACCGCCGGCAGCATCATCAGCCCCACGCCCATCAGCGTGCCAAGCGCCTGGAAGGCGGCCAGCAGGTTCAGCACCACCAGCGCCAGGAACACCATGTGCCAGGCCCCGCCCCGCGCGCCGACCGCCTGGGCGAAGCTGGGGTCGAAGCATTCCAGCACCAGCGGCCGCCAGGCGAAGGCCAGCACGCCGAGGCTCAGCGTCGCGGTCGCGGCCATCAGCAGCAGCGCCGCGTCATCCACCCCCAGCGCGCTGCCGAACAGCAGCTGCGTCAGCTCCGCCGTGCCACCGCCCATGGCCACCAGCGCCACGCCCAGCGCCAGCGCGCACAGGTACAGTGCCGCCAGCGCCGCATCCTCCCGCCCGCCGGTGGCGCGGGACAGCGCCCCGGCGCCCAGCGCCACCACCAGCCCGGCCAGCAGCCCGCCCACGGCCATGGCCGGCACCGAAAGCCCGGCCAGCAGGAACCCCGCGGCGATGCCCGGCAGGATCCCATGCCCCAGCACGTCGGCGGTCAGGCTCATCCGCCTGAGCATAAGGAACACGCCCAGCGGCGGCGCGGCCAGGCTGACCGCCAGGCACCCGACCAGTGCCCGCCGCATGAAGCCATAGTCGAGGAAGGGGTCGAGGATCAGGCCGCCCGGTCCACGCAATCGGCGGCCTCGTCGGCCCAGCCCTCGGCCATCTGCCGCGCGCGCAGCCGATTGGCCGCGGTCAGCACCTCGGCGGTCGGCCCCCAGCCGATCGGGTCCCGCGCCAGCAGCAGCGTCTGCGGGAAGTCGCGCTCGACCAGGTCCAGGTCGTGCAGCACCGCCACCACGGTCCGGCCCTCGCCATGCCAGGTCTTCACCAACGCCAGCATCTCGGCCGCCGTCCGCGCATCCAGCGCATTGAACGGCTCGTCCAGCAGTATCACCGGGGCGTCCTGCACCAGCAGCCGGGCGAACAGCACGCGCTGGAACTGCCCGGCCGAAAGGCTGCCCACCGGCCGCCGCTGGAACCCACGCAGCCCCACCGCCTGCAGCGCGGCCTCGGCCTGCGCCCGCCCGGCCGGCGCCACGGCGCGAAACGGCCCGGTCTGCCGCCACAGCCCCAGCATCACCGCGTCCAGGCAGCCAATGGGAAAGCCGCGGTCCAGCGCGCTGGCCTGCGGCAGCAGCGCGACGCGTTCGGCGGCACGGATGCGGCCTTGCTGCGGCTTGTGCAGCCCGGCCAGCGCCCGCAGCAGCGTGGTCTTCCCCGCGCCGTTCGGCCCGACGATGGCGGTCAGGCTGCCCGGCGTGAACTGCCCGGACAGATGATGCACCGCTGGACGCCGCTCATGGCAGACGGTCAGGTTCTCCACCAGCACGGGTGCCGCCGCGGCCTTCATGCCGCGGCCAGCGCCCAGAACACCAGCGCCCAGAGCGCGGTTGCGACCACCCCCACCAGCACCAGCCGGGCGGTGGCGGAAGCGCTGAGCGCGAGAGGGTCGGCGGGGAACGGCATGATGTTATGATATAACGTGCCGCCGCCGCGCCGGCAAGGCTCAACCCCGCGCCGCCAGCACCACGCCGCCCAGGGTCAGCGCCAGCGAGGCCACCTGCCGCGCCCCCAACGGCTCCCCCAGCACCAGCGCGGAGCTCAGCACCCCCAGTACCGGCACCAGCAGGCTGCCGATCGCCGCCGTACTCGCCGGCAGCCGCTT
>CAIMOR010000512.1 GCA_903843125.1 uncultured Rhodospirillales bacterium | reverse complement strand
GGATTTTCCTGGATGAAGGTGCGGAACAGCTTGATGATGCTGTCGCAGTGCAGGCTTTCGTCGCGCACGCTCCAGCTGACGATCTGTCCCATGCCCTTCATCTTGTTGAAGCGCGGGAAGTTCATCAGGATGGCAAAGCTGGCGAACAGCTGCAGCCCTTCGGTGAAGGCACCGAAGGCGGCCAGGGTCTTGGCTATCTCGGTCTTGTTGCTGATCGAGAAGTTCTGCATGTAGTCATACTTGTCCTTCATCTCCTTGTATTTGAGGAAGGCGCTGTACTCGATCTCCGGCATTCCCACCGTATCGAGCAGGTGGGAATAGGCCGCAATATGAATGGTTTCAATGTTGCTGAAGGCGCTCAGCATCATCAACACTTCAGTGGGTTTGAACACCTGTGAATACTGCTTCATGTAGCAGTTGTTCACTTCGACATCGGCCTGCGTGAAGAAACGGAAGATCTGCGTCAGCAGGTTCTTCTCACCCGGGCTGAGGTTCTTCTGCCAATCCTTGACATCATCGGCCAGCGGCACTTCCTCGGGCAGCCAGTGCACGCGCTGCTGGGTCAACCAGGCGTCGTAGGCCCACGGATAGCGGAACGGCTTGTAGACCGGGTTGGCGGTCAGCAGGTCGGCGCGAACCGGGTATTCGTCGGGGGTATGGATGCCGTCGGGCATGATGGTGCTTTCAGTGAATGAGAAAGTCGGGGCGCCGCCCCGAACCTCGCCGGGATGGCCGTGCCACCCCGGACCCCGCCTTCAGCCTATTGGCAGCTGAGGCATTCCTCGTAGTTGGTGCTCTCGACGCCGACGGCAACCATCGGCAAGGGCAGTTGCGCGTCATTCGCCACCGGCGGCGCCGTGGCAATGCCCATGTCGCCGTTCAGCACCTTGGCGCTGACCGTATCGGCGCGCTGGATGCTCAGGCTGCGGCAGTAGTACAGGCTCTTCACGCCCTTCTTCCACGCCTGCATGTGGATCTGGTGCAGGTCCCGCTTATGGACGTTGGCGGGCAGGAACAGGTTGACCGACTGGCTCTGGCAGATATGCGGCGCACGATCGGCGGCGTGCTCGACGATCCAGCGCTGGTCCAGCTCGAACGCCGTGCGGAACACCATCCGCTCCTGGTCGGTCAGGAAATCCAGGTGCTGCACGCTGCCCTTGGTGACCGTGATGCTGGTCCAGGTGTCGTCGTCGTCCCGCCCATGCTTCGCCAGTACCTTCTTCAGGTACGGGTTGCGCACGATGTAGCTGCCGCTCAACGTCTTGTGGTTGTAGACATTGGCCGCAATCGGCTCGATCCCCGGCGAGGCGCCGCCGCAGATGATGCTGATCGACGCCGTCGGCGCGATCGCCATCTTGTTCGAAAAGCGCTCCATGAAGCCGTATTCCGCGGCATCCGGGCAGGCGCCACGCTCCTCGGCCAGCAGCCGGCTCGCAGTGTCCGCCTGTTCGCGGATGTGGCGGAACATCTTCATGTTCCACACCTTGGCCACCACGCTCTCGAACGGCACGTTGAGCATCTGCAGGAAGCTGTGGAAGCCCATGACGCCGAGGCCCACGCTGCGTTCCCGCATGGCGCTGTACTTCGCCTTGGCCATGCTGTCCGGCGCCCGGTCGATGAAGTCCTGCAGCACGTTGTCCAGGAAGCGCATGACGTCCGGGATGAACTGCTTGTCGTCCTTCCACTCGAACCAGGTCTCGCAGTTCAGCGAGGACAGACAGCATACCGCGGTACGCTCCCGGCCATGCTGGTCCATGCCGGTCGGCAGGGTGATCTCGGAGCAGAGGTTCGAGGTCTTGACCTCAAGCCCGGCCAGCTTGTGGTGCGCCGGCATCTGCCGGTTCACGTGGTCGGAGAAGATCAGGTAGGGCTCGCCGGTCTCGATCCGCGCCGTCAGGATGCGGATCCACAGCGAGCGCGCCGAGATCTTGCGCACCACCGCGCCGTCCTTCGGGCTGGTCAGCGCCCATTCCTCGTCGGCCTCGACGGCGCGCATGAAGGCATCGGGGATCAGGATGCCGTGGTGCAGGTTCAGCGCCTTGCGGTTCGGGTCGCCGCCCGTCGGCCGGCGGATCTCGATGAACTCCTCGATCTCCGGATGGCTGGCCGGCAGGTAGCAGGCGGCCGAGCCGCGCCGCAGCGAGCCCTGCGAGATCGCCAGCGTCAGGCTGTCCATCACCCGGATGAACGGCACCACGCCGGAGGTCTTGCCGTTCTGGCCGACCTTCTCGCCGATGCTGCGCAGGTTGCCCCAGTAGCTGCCGATGCCGCCGCCCTTGGCCGCCAGCCACACATTCTCGTTCCACAGGCCAACGATGCCATCCAGGCTGTCATTGGCCTCGTTCAGGAAGCAGCTGATCGGCAGGCCGCGCGTGGTGCCGCCATTGGACAGCACCGGGGTGGCCGGCATGAACCAGAGCTTGCTGATGTAGTCGTAGATGCGCTGCGCATGCGCGGCATCGTCGCCGAAGGCGCTGGCCACGCGGGCAAACAGGTCCTGGTAGCTCTCGCCCGGCATCAGGTACCGGTCGGTGAGCGTCGCCTTGCCGAAATCGGTCAGCAGGGCATCCCGCGACCGGTCGATCTGGACCTGCGAATGCCCCTCTATCTGGATCGCATCGAACACAACCGCTTCCCCTTCAATCCCCCGGACCGGAGCATGCATGGCGCGGAGCCCTCAGACAAGATGGAGACACAAGATATTGGCACGAGAGGCATAGTCTAACACCAGATCGGGTAAACGGTTGCGAAATTTCGGGGTCGGCGGAAGCCGTGGATAACTGCCAATGTTCGCCTCATGTTCACGCTGAGACTTGGCCTTCGGCACCCCGGCGTCAAGCGAATGTCGCGCCTCAGGCAGCGGCATCCCCGCTATCCCCGCTATCCACAGGCAGGGCAGCGAATCGCGTTTTCAGGGATTCGCAGCGGTCTGCCGGCTGAGCTTCACGTCACGACTCAGGAGGCCCCGCCGACCGGCTCAGCGGCGCCAGCCGCACCAGCGCCCGGCATCAGAACCAGGTGAACGCCGGGCTGCCCTGGGCCGGGTCGCCAGGCTGGTGCGTCAGCCCTGGCGAAGTGCCGCCAGCGCCTCGGCTGGCGCGGTCAGCGCCGCCCACAGCACGGCGCCGGCGGTCAGGGTTGCCGCCTTCAGCTCCTGCGGCGGCACCAGGGCGCGGGTGTCGGCGGCGGTCAACAGGTAGCGCAGCGCGCTGTCGGGCCGGTCGAAGCCGGCCACCAGGCGCAGCGCCGGCACGCCCGCCGCGGCGAAGTTGGCGTGGTCCGAGTTCGTCATCAGCGGCAGGTGGACGCCGAGCGGTATGCCGATTCGCGCCGCCGCCGCCTGGACAAAGCCGCCGAGGCCGGAGAAGCCGCTGGTCAGCGCGGTCAGGCCTGGGCCGCCGGTGATCGAGTCGAGATTAAGGTTCAGCGCCATCCGGGCGCCGGAATCGGCCGGTTGCGCCGCCAACCAGCCGCGGCTGCCCGCCAGCGCCCATTCCTCGGCGCCGAAGACGCAGAGCGTCAGACCGCGTTCGCAGCCCGCCAGCAGCGGCGCGGCAGCGCGGGCCAGCGCCAGGGCGCCGGCCAGACCGGTGGCGTTGTCGATCGCCGATTCGCCCAAGGGGTGGCCATCAAGATGAGCGGTGAGCATTACGCGGTCCTGGCCGCGGCCAGGCAGGTCCAGCACCAGGGTGGGCGTGGTCGCTTGCGGGAGGTCCTCGCCGAGCAGGGTCAGCCGCACCCGGCGGCCCTCCCGCAGCAGCGCGCCGGCTTCGGCCGAGATGCCGACGGCTGGGATGCCCTGGCCGCCAGCCCGGCCCGAACTGCCGGAGACCGGGCCGACGCCGGGTTCTGGCTGCACGATCAAAAACGCCGCCGCCCCGGCCGCCGCGGCGGCGTTCAGCTTCACCCGTCGATGCACGGTCCAGGCGGCGAAGGGGTATTCGTGCGCCGCCAGCACCGCCCTGCCCTGCACATCGGCGGTGGCCACCTGCTCCGGCGCGCCACGGCCAAGGTCCAACGTCTCCAGCACCAGCCCCTCCGGCGGGGTGCTGGCGGCGCCAAGCAAGGGTGCGCAGCCAAGCAGCCGCCCGGTGGCCAGGTCCTCCAGCCGGGTGTCCTGCGCACGCCAGCCAGCATAGGGCGCGGGTTCGTTGCGCACCGGTCCTAGCTGCGCCAGGCGCTCGGCGACGAAGGCAAACCCCGCCGCCTCGCTGGGGCTGCCGGCCAGGCGGCCGCCGCAGTCGCACAGTCTGGCGAAGTCGGCCCACAGCCCGGCATCGCCGGCCACCGCGCCGAGGAAGCGCTCCAGACTCATGGGGTGATCCCCGCGGCCGTCACCACCGCCTGCCAGCGGGCGACATCGGCGATGATGCGTTCGCGCGTCGCCGCGGGGCTCTCCTGCTTCGGCGTCACCCCCAGCGTGGCCAGCCGCGGCGCCACCTCCGCCGAAACAACCACCTGCGTCAGTGCCGCCGCCAGCCGAGCCAGCGCCGGCTGCGGCGCCCGCACCGGCGCCAGCACCGCCCACCAGTGCTCCACCACCAGGTCGATGCCCTGGGCGCGCATGGTGGCGACACCCGGAAGCTCCGGCACCTCGGCGTCGGCGAAGACCCCGATGGCGCGGATCAGGCCGGACTGCACCTGAGCGCTGGCGGTGGCGAGCGTCGAGAAGCTGCACTGCACCTGGCCAGCGGCAAGGTCCTGCATGGCCGGGCCCGCGCCGCGGTAGGGCACATGGGTCAACCGGCAGCCGGCGGCGTGCTGGAACAGCTCCGCGACCAGGTGGCTCGCGCTGCCGCTGCCGCCGGAGGAGACCGCCAGCTGTTCCGGCCGGGCGCGGGCCTGGGCGGCGAAGTCGGCGGCGTCGCGCGCCGGGAACGTCGCGTTGGCGAACATGGCGAAGGGCGCCACGCCGAGCAGCGCGACCGGCGCGAAATCCGCCACCGGGTCGTAGGGCATGTGCGGCTGCATCGCCGGCACGATCGTGTGCGGCATGTCCGAAAGAATGACGGTATTGCCGTCCGGCGTCGCATGCGCGGCGGCCTCGGTGCCCAGCATGCTGCCGGCGCCGGCGCGGTTCTCCACCACCACGGTTTGCCCAAGCGCGGCGCCCAGGTTGGGCGCCAGCAGCCGCGCCAGCGTGTCCGACGAACCGCCGGGGGCGTAGGGCACGATGACGCGCAACACGCCGCCACCCTCGGCGCGGGCGGCCAGTGGCAGCAGCGCGGCGGCGCCGAAGGCCCGGCGGCGGATCATACCTCCCGCACCCCGCACCAGTCGGCGATGAAGGCGGCGATGCTGAGCGTCGTCGTCTCCAGCTGCGCCAGGTTGGTGCGCTCGTCGAAGGCGTGCGCGCCCTCGCCCTTCGGGCCGTAGCACAGGCCGGGAATGTCGTAGTACAGGCCGTAGAAACGCGTGTCGTTCACCGCCGTGGTGATCCGCGCTTCCATCTCGCGGCCGAAGGCGGCGGTATGGGCTGCGGCCAGCACGCGCTCGGCCTCGGTGCCCGGCTCCAGCACGTAACCATCGGCCAGGAAGCCGTGCCACTCCACCTCCGGCGGGTTGTTGGAGAGGAAGTTGTCGGTGCGGGCCGCCGCCGCCACTGCCTGCTCCACGCCGCGCTGCGCCTCGGCCACGTCGGTGCCCGGCAGCAGGCCGATCCGGCAATCCACCTCGCACCAGGCCGGGGTGCTGCTGGCCCAGTCGCCGCCGCGGATGATGCCGGGGTTGAACTTCAGCGGGCGGTCGATGCCGTTGTACCAGGGGTGGGTGCGTGCCGCCTCGTTCAGCGTCTCGGTATGCTGCTGCAGGGCCAGCACCAGGTGATAGGCCGACATGATGGCATTCGACCCCGACTGCGCCACCGCCACATGCACCGGCACGCCACGCACCTTCACGCGGAACCACAGCGTGCCGGTATGCGCGCGGGTGATGGTGCCGCCGGTCGGCTCCGGGATCAGCGCCGCCTCCGCCCGGTAGCCGCGCAGCAGCGTGGCCAGGGCGCCATTGCCGGTGCTCTCCTCCTCGGTCACGGTCTGCACATGCACATCGGCGGCCGGCGCCAGGCCGGCGGTCTTCAGCGCGTCCATGGCGAAGACCATGGCGGAGACGCCGGACTTCATGTCGTGAGCGCCGCGGCCATACATCCAGCCGTCATGGATGTGGGCGCTGTAGGGCGGGTAGGTCCACATCTCCAGCGGGCCTTCCGGCACCACGTCGATATGCCCCTGCAGGATCAGGCTGCGGCCGGTGGCGTTCTCGGCGCGGTGCGTGGCCACCACCTGGACGCTGCGCGCCGGGTCGGCCTCTACCATCGGGCTGGCCTTGGGGTGGGCGGGCAGCGGCACGTCGGCCAGGGTGAAGCGGTCCACGCTGTAGCCACGCTGGGCGAATTGCCGGGCCATCCAGTCCTGCAGCGGCGCCTCGTTGCCGCGGGTGCTGGGGAAGCGCACCAGCTGCTGCAGGAATTCCGTCTGCGCGGCGAAGTTGGTGGACACGGCGGCGCGCAGGCGCGCCAGCAGGGCGGCATCAGGCATTGGTTGTCTCCCGGGGAATGCCGCCAGCGTCGGATGCCGAGGCGCCCGGCGTCAAGGCAGCCGCTGCCGGCCGGGCTTTTCCGAGCCTGGGACGTTGTGCCGGCGCTTGGGAAGGAAGGCGGCCATGGAACAGCCACAGGTCATCATCGTCGGCGCCGGCCCGACCGGACTGGTGCTGGCGCTCAGCCTGGCGCGGCAGGGGGTCAGGCCACTCATCATCGACCAGGCGGAGGGATCAGGCACCGCTTCCCGCGCCATGGCGGTACATGCGCGGACGCTGGAATTCTACCGCCAGTTCGGCTTCGCCGAGGAGGTCGTCGACGCCGGGATCAACGTACGGACCATGCATCTGCGCGAAGCCGGCGAGGACGTCGCCGCCTACGAGGCGCAACACGGGCTGCGGTTCAGCCGCTGAACCGCGCCGCATAGGCTTCGGGCTTGAAGCCGACCAGCAGCGCGCCCCCCACCGCCAGCACCGGGCGCTTGATCATCGAAGGCTGCGCCAGCATCAGGCGGACCGCCTTGGCTTCGTCCAGCTTCTCCCGCTCGGCTTCCGGCAATTTGCGGAAGGTGGTGCCGCTGCGGTTCAACAGCGTTTCCCAGCCGACCTGCCGCACCCAGCCGCGCAGCGTGGCTTCGCCGATGCCCTGGGCCTTGTAGTCGTGGAAGTCGTAGGCGATGCCGGCCTGGTCCAGCCAGGCGCGAGCCCGCTTCATGGTGTCGCAGGCCTTGATGCCATGGATGGTGACGTCCGGCATCTCAACTGGCCCAGGCCACGGCCGGCACCGTGGCAACCGGCGCCGGGGCGCAGCCTGGGCCGAGCAGTGCACAATGCATGCGAATCCCTCCTGCTGCTGCACCAGGGTGCTGGCGCCGCCCGGCGCCGTCAACCAAGGGTGGCCGCAGCCCGATGGTGGCCTTCACGCCTGACCGAAGATGCGCAGCGGCGTTTCAGTGAAGGCGCGGGTCACGCCGCCACCTGTTCGCCGCTCGATCACCACGTGGGCCGCTTGCGCCAGGGAAGCTTCAGACGCTGGAAGGCGCTGCCGCTACGGGGTTCGGACCAGCCAGCCTGGCGCCAGCACCCAATAGTCGTCGACATGCAGGATCGCGTCCCGCGCGGGGTCGTGCGAGGCTCGGGCGCGGGCCAGGCTGTCCGCATCCCGCAACACGTAGAGCGTGCCTGGCTCATAGGCGCCGCTGGCCAGCACCTCCGCCATGCGGGCCCGCAGCGCCGCCACCGCTGAGCCGTCGACCCGCGCCAGGTAGACCGAATCCGTCGCCATGCCCGCCTGCATCGCGAACTCGGCGATGGACTGCCAGCCCGCCCCGATATTGGCGGCCGGCACCGCACGGACCCGGGTGTAGCGCTGCGCCGCCTGCGGCCAGAACGGGTCGAACAGCCGCGGCGGCACGCCTGAGGGCGCGTTGGCCACCAGGGCTCGGCGTTGGTCCATGGCCGGCTGCAGGTCCACCGCCTGCACCACCAGCAGCGCCGCCAGCAGCCAGCCGGTGGCGCGGCCGCCCCAGGCGTGCACGCAGCCGCAGATGGCCGCGAACAGCAGCGCGTAGATGACCGGCATGGCCATCCGCTCGGAATTGCGCAGGGTGCCGAGCAGGCCGAGCATGTGGTCGGAGAGCGAGACCACCGTGAAGACGTGCCCGGCGACGGCCACCTGGTGGGTAACCGCGAAGCCGAACAGCACCAGGATGGCGGCCGCCAAGGGCCAGAGCCGCCGCGGCAGGGCAACCGGCCGGCGCACCAGGCCGACGATGCCGGCAACCACCAGCAGCACGCCGCCCAGGCCGAGATAGCTGCTGCCACTTTCCCAATGACCGGTGCCCGGCAGGTCCGGCAGGAAGCGCGACCACTCGCCGCCGTCCAGGAAGCCCAGCAGGTCCAGCCCCCAGGTGCCATAGGTGCCGAATTCGCTGCCGGCGCCTGAAGCGAAGCCGCCGTGCAGCATGAAGAAGCCCGAGGCCCAGAGCGAAGCCAGCACGCCGGCGAAGCCCGCCACCGCCTCCAGCAAGGCCGGCAGCAGGCGGCGGAAGCCTGCTTCCCAGCCGGCGCGACGCAGCCAATCGCCGCCCCAGATCACCCCAACCATGGCCAGCAGGTAGGGATTGAGCAGCGAGGTCAGCGTCACCAGTGCCACCCAGGCCAGCCGCCGGCGCCTGCCGCTGCCGGGGCTCACCGCCAGGAACAGCGCCGCCAGCAGGGTCCACTGCGCCGCCATGTGCACGTGGTAGCCCAGCCGGTTGAACCAGACCGGCTGCAACGCCAGCAGCCCGGCTCCCGCCAATCGCGCCAGCCGGTCCGGCGTGGCCAGCCCGACCAGGCGCCAGCCCAGCCAGCCCTGCAGCAGGCCGCACAGCAATATCCAGGGGCCGGCATACTGCCCCACCTGCACCACCCCGCGCAGCGCCTTGAACAGGAACAGCAGCAGCGGGATGGAATCCGTATAGAAGATGCCGCTCGACAGCTCGATGCCCCAGAGCGGGTTGGCGCCGGGGGGCCGTAGCCAGGGGGATTGTTCGAAGAAGCCGCGGCCCAGCCAGATCTGCACGGTGTCCGGACCGGTCGGGCCATGCAGCATCCAGCCGACATTGGCCGGGTTCAGCGGCCGGAAGCCGAGGATGGCGACCACCACCGTTGCCCCGAGCAACGCGGCGATTGCGCCGCCGAGATTGTTGAGCCGCATGATCGGCACCTAACAGCTTGGCCTGCAGCACACAAGAATGGCCCCTTGGCGAGCCCATCGCGGGGCCCACGCCCCGCCGCCGATCAGGCGGTGACCCGGCTCAGCGATGCCTGGGGCCAGGAGTGCTGGCCCCGATGCCGTGGCGAACGCGTGGTCACTCCCACTCGATCGTCCCCGGCGGCTTGCTGGTGATATCGTAGGTCACCCGGTTCACGCCGCGCACCTCGTTGACGATCCGCCCGGCCACCCGCGTCAGGAACGCCATGTCGTACGGGTAGACATCCGCCGTCATGCCGTCCGTGCTGGTCACCGCCCGCAGCGCGCAGGCGCTCTCATAGGTGCGGCCGTCGCCCATCACGCCCACGCTGCGCACCGGCAGCAGCACCGCGAAGGCCTGCCAGATGGCGTCGTACAGTCCGGCGGCGCGGATTTCCTCAAGGTAGATCCGGTCGACATGCCGCAGCACGTCGCATTTCTCGCGCGTCACCTCGCCAGGGATGCGGATGGCCAGGCCCGGCCCCGGGAAGGGGTGGCGGCCGACGATCTCCTCGGGCATGCCCAACTCGCGGCCCAGCGCGCGGACCTCGTCCTTGAACAGCTCGCGCAGCGGCTCCACCAATTGCATCCGCATGTGTGCGGGCAGCCCGCCAACGTTGTGGTGGCTCTTGATGGTCACCGAAGGCCCGCCGGTGGCGGAGACGCTCTCGATCACGTCCGGGTACAGCGTGCCCTGGGCCAGGAAGTCGGCGCCGCCCAGCTTGGCCTGCTCCTCCTCGAACACCTCGATGAACAGGCGGCCAATGGTCTTGCGCTTCAGCTCGGGGTCGGTGACGCCACTGAGCTGGCCGAGGAACAGATCGCTGGCGTCGCGGTGGACCAGCTTGATGTTGAAGCGGTCGCGAAAGGTGGCCACCACCTGGTCGCTCTCGCCATGCCGCATCAGCCCGTGGTCCACGTAGATGCAGGTCAGCTGGTCGCCGATGGCCTCGTGGATCAGCACCGCCGCCACGCTGCTATCCACGCCGCCGGACAACCCGCAGATGACCTTGCCGCCGCCGACCTGGGCGCGAATGCGCGCCACCGCCTCGGCGCGGAACGCCTTCATGGTCCAGTCGCCGCGGCAGCCGCAGAGTTGGGCGAAGTTGGCCAGCAGCGCCGCGCCATGGGGGGTGTGCACCACTTCCGGGTGGAACATGGTGCCGTAGAAATGCCTGGCATCGTCGGCGATCAACGCGAAGGGCGCGCCCTCGCTGGCCGCCACCACGCGGAAGCCCGCGGGTAGCCTGGTGATCCGGTCGCCATGGCTCATCCAGACCTGTTCGCGCGCGCCGCGGGCCCAAACGCCTTGGGTGATGGCGCATTCCGCGGTCACGTCGATGAAGGCGCGGCCGAATTCGCGGGCGTGGCCGGATTCGACCGTGCCACCCAGCTGGTGCGCCAGGGTCTGCTGGCCGTAGCAGATGCCCAGCACCGGCAGCCCCAGCTCGAACACCGCCTGCGGCGCCCGCGGGCTCTCGCCTTCGGTGACGGAAGCCGGGCCGCCCGAAAGGATGATGCCCTTCGGCGCGAACTCGCGGATGCGTTGCTCGGTGGCGGTAAAGGGCCAGATTTCGCAGTACACGCCGGCCTCGCGCAGTCGGCGGGCGATCAGCTGGGTGACCTGGCTGCCGAAGTCCAGCACCAGGATGCGGTCATGCGCCCCGGCGGCAGCGGCGGCAGCGGAGGCGGGGGTGACGGGGCTGTTCATGGCGCCTTGCAGCACAAGGGGCCGGGTGGGGCAAGGGCCTGCGCCAGGAGCCGGCGCCGAGGCTGCCGCTTTGCCACCGCTCGACGATCAGCAGTGGCACCATGGCCAGCAGCGCCACGACGGTCCCGTCTACCAGCGGCGTTCATCCGCCGCTGCACCGGCGGCGACATGGGGGATGGCGCCGGCGGTCAGCAGCACGGCCAGGCCACCCAAGGCGCCGGAGAGCGTTGCCGCCCCGGCGCCTGGGATGACGCCGCTAGACCCGTTCGTAGGGCAGGCGCTTGAACTTCTCCATGTTCAGCCCCTCGATCCGCAGCAGACGGGTAGCGCCATTGCGGTGCGGGCTGTGCAGCACGCCGGGTTCGTACAGATAGGCATCGCCCGGCTTCAGGCTGTAGTCGCGGGTCGGCTTCGCCTTGCCCGGATGCACCCCGTCCGGCCTGGCCAGGCATTCATAATCGGTCATGATGGTCTCGCCTTCAGCTTGGCCGTAGATCGCCCAGCCGGCGGCGTGGTCGTGCGGGGTGCCGCCCTTGGCGCCTTCATAGGCGTGCGCCAGAATGGTGAAGCCGTAGGTCGGGTCCTCGTACAGCACCTTGCGCTCCGGCGTGCCCGGCGACAGCGCCTCGGCGACAAAGGCCGGGTCCTTCAACGCGTTGCGGACGTAGATCACCAGCTTCTTTCGGCCGTTGTGGTCCGGCTCGGCGTACAGCAGCTTACGCGTGCCGGCGATGAAATCCTCGAGCGTCATGGCCATGGCGGCGGGCTCCTCCTGCAGATGATGCTGCAAGGCTAGGCGCAGCCGCCTTGCGGCTCAAGGGATCACGGCAGCAGCCCAGCGCCGAAGATCTCGACGATCTCGGCACCGACGCGCGGGTTCAGCGCCTCGGCCGCAGCGATGTCCGCCCTGGCCGCCGCGGCTTCGCCGTGCCTTGCGTGCAGCACGGCGCGCAGGCGCAGCGCCTTGTCGGCCTCCGGAATCCGGCGCAGAACCTCCGCGATGTCGGCGGCGGCAGGCCGCTCCATGCCGCGCCGCAGCGCCAGGCCGGCGCGCGCCACCAGCGGGAAGCCGTTCTGCGGCTCGGCCTGGGCCACCGCGGCGTCGCAATCGGCCAGCGCCGGGTCGCCTTCGCCCAGCCGGCGGCGGGTGATGCAGCGGTTGGCCAGCACGTTGGCGTTGCCCGGCGCCAGCTTCAGCGCGGCGTTGAGGTCAACCAGCGCGCGGGCGCGGTCGCCCAGGGCGCGGCGGACGATGGCGCGGTTCAGCAGGGCGGCGGCGTCGTCGGGCACCAGGGCAAGGGCGGCGGTGAAGTCCTGCAGCGCCGCCTCATGCTGGCCCAGCAGCCGGCGTTCGTTGCCGCGCGTGAACAGCGCAACGGCAAGGTTGGAGGGCGCTTCCCGGTGCTGGTCGATCAACCAGCTGCAGGCCGAGATCGCCCGCGCCGAGGTCACGTCCGGCAGTTGCCGCAGGCAGGTCTCCCAG
Organism: uncultured Rhodospirillales bacterium; assembly: GCA_903843125.1. Lineage (GTDB taxonomy): Bacteria > Pseudomonadota > Alphaproteobacteria > Acetobacterales > Acetobacteraceae > CAIMOR01. Next base: position 9,841 of record CAIMOR010000512.1, on the reverse strand, counting down.
CCGGCCTGGCGCAGGTCCACGTCCGGCGCTTCGGCAGCGGCCGGCGGCGGCTCAGCCTCGGCCGTGGGGGCTGGCGGTTCAGCGGCCATGGGCGCTTGTGCAGGGGAAGGCGCTTCCGCTGCCACGGCCGCTCCGGCCGTAGGGGCGGCGGACAAAGGCGCCAGGGCAGCCGGCGCCTCGGGGGTCGGTTGGGTCGACCCGGCAACGGGGACCAGCAGCAGGGCGAGGCAGATCAGCAGGAACGGCATCGGGCGCGCCTATGGTGCGAGCCCGCACGCTACACCGCTTCGCGAGCAGGCGGGAGAGGCCCGGCGGCAGCTCGGCCGGCCCGCGGGCCTCAGCCTTCCCGCGCCGGTGCCGTCGCCGCCAGCAGGGCGTCGATCGGGTCCCAAAGGAAGGCCATCTGCGGCAGGTCCATGCCGGCGAAGCGGATGTTTTCATGCGCCATCAACCGGCCGCCAAGATGCTGGTAGAACCAGCGGGTCGGGTTGGCCGCCAGCACCCACAGCATGACCGAACGGCAGCCCACCGCGGCCAGGTGCGCCGCCATCGCCCGCATCAACCGACGGCCAACGCCACGGTCGCGGAAGTCGTCCAGCAGGTAGAGGGTCTCGACCTCGCCCTCCGCCACCGCCGGCCGGCGCGACCGCCCGCCCGAGGCGAAGCCCACCACCACCCCGGCCTCGCGCCCCGGCGGCGCATCCGCCCCACTGGCCACGGCGACGAAGATGGCGTGGCCGTCAGACCGGTCCGCGATGCCTCGGGCATATTGCGCGGCGTGGCGCACCACCGAGAGGTTGGCCAGGTACGAATCCGGCAGCATCCCGGCATAGGCGCTACGCCAGGCGGCCACATGCACCGCCCCGATGCCGGCGGCGTCGCCCGGTCGGGCACGTCGGATGCTGATCATCTGGCGCCTCCCTGGCTGCCTGAGGGAGGAATGCGACACCAATCCGCAGGTTCCGGCTAGAGCAAAGTCGCGGGCGCGGCGGGTATTTACCGGTGGACCGGGTTCAACCCGTGGCGGCGCGGTGCAGCACGGCGGCAAAAAAGCCATCCGTGCCGTGCGCAGCCGGCGAAAGCGCCAGGTACGGGCCCTGGCACGGCGGCGCGCCCGGCAGGCCCGCGGCGGCCCAGCCAGCGGCGAGCGGCAGCACCGAGAACGCCGGATGGGCCGCCAGGAAGGCTGCCACCTGATCCTCGTTCTCCTCCGCCAGCAGGGAGCAGGTGGCATAAACAAGCTGGCCGCCCGGCCGCACCAGGCCGGCACCAATGGCCAGGATCTCCGCCTGCTTCGGCAGCAGTTCCGCCAGGTCCTGCGGGCCGGTGCGAAAGCGGCCATCCGGGTTGCGGCGCCAGGTGCCGGTGCCGGTGCAGGGCGCGTCCACCAGCACGCGGTCGAAGCTGCCGGCGCGGCGCTTGGCCCAACGGTCGCCGGCTTCCAGCAGGTGGCGCTCCGCATTGTCAACGCCGGCGCGGGCCAGGCGCTTGACCGCGCCTTCCAGCCGTGGCGCCGAGACGTCGCAGGCGGTGATGCGGCCCTTGTTCTGCATCGCGGCCGCCAGCGCCAGGGTCTTGCCGCCAGCGCCGGCGCAGAGGTCCACCACCTTCATCCCCGGACGCGCGTCGACCAGCGCGGCGATCAGCTGGCTGCCCTCGTCCTGGACCTCGACAAGGCCTTCCTGGTAGGCGCGCGTAGCCGTCACGGACCGGCGGCCGGGCAGCCGCAGGCCCCAGGGGGAAAAGGGCGTCGGCACGGTCTCCAGCCCCTCCCCGGCCAACGCGGCCGCGGCCTGGGTGCGGTCGATCTTCAGCGCGTTGGCGCGCAGGTCCAGCGGCGCGGGCTGGTCCAGGCTAGCGGCCTCGGCCGGCAGGGTATCGCCGAAGCGCGCCAGCAGGCTGGGCAGTGCCCATTCCGGCAGGTTCAGCCGGACCGGGTCGGGCATCTTGGGATGCACCGGACCCTCGGCGCCGAAGCGGGCATTGTCCAGCACCGCCAGCAGCTTCTGCTCCGGCACGGTCAGCGGCGCCGCGGCGTACTGCCCGCCCGGGAAGGCGCGGGCGATGGCGGCGACGTCCAGCCCCTCGACCAGCAACAGGTGGGCGGCGACCAGGAAGCGGGCGGAAGGCCGCGCCTTGATCTTCTCCAGCCACCAGTCCAGCCGCAGCCGTTGCCGGATGATGGCCCAGGCTCGATCGGAAATGTCGCGCCGATCGCCGCCGCCGATGTAGCGGCGGGTGCGGAAGAAATCATGCGCGACGGCATCGGCTGGGCGGCGGCCGGCGGCTTCCAGCGCGTCCAGCAGGTCGATCGCGGCGGCCAGCCGCGCAGCGGGGGTCATGCCGAGAGCAGCGCCGGCAGGGCGGACAGGTCCGTCAGTTCCGGCACGGCGCCGCGCAGGTTGTATTCGTCGGGTGCGCCGTCGCGGTTCACCCGAATGGCCTGGAAGCCGTAGACCAGGGCCGCCTGGGTGTCCCACGGGTTGGCCGAGACGAAGGCCATCACGCTGGCGTGCAGGCCGAAGCGGCGCTCGGCCAGGCGGTAGACGCTGGGATGTGGCTTGAACACGCCCACCGCTTCCACGCTCAGCACGTCGTCCAGCAGGTCGGCGATGCCGGCGGCTTCGACCGCGGTGGCGAGCATGACCGGTTCGCCGTTGGACAGGATGGCGGTGGCCAGGCCGGCTTCGCGCAGTGCCCGCAGCATGGCCGGCGCCTCCGGATAGGCCGGGCAGGCGCGATAGGCCTCCAGCAGCTCGGCGTGCAGGCCCGGATCGGCCAGGCCGTGCCGGGCAAACACCCAGTCCAGCGCGTCCTGGGTACAGCGCCAGAAATCCTGGTGTTCGGACGGGCCGGTCAGGCTGCGGACCCAGCTGTATTCCAGCTGCTTCATGCGCCAGTCGGCCGAGACCTGGCGCCAGTTCTCACCGATGCGGCCGGCCAGGGCGGCCATCGGCGCGTGGACGTTCAGCAGCGTGCCATAGGCATCGAAGATGGCGGCGGCGGGGGGTGGCATCAGTCGCCCTGGCGGTAGTTCGGCGCTTCCCGCGTGATGGCCACGTCGTGGACGTGGCTTTCGCGCAGGCCGGCACCGGTGATGCGGCGGAAGCGGGCGTTCTGCTGCATCTCGCCGATGGTACCGCACCCGGTATAGCCCATCGCCGCCTTCAGCCCGCCGACCAGCTGGTGCACCACGTTGCCGACCGGGCCCTTGTAACCGACCCGGCCCTCGATGCCCTCGGGAACCAACTTCAGGCTGTTCTGCACGTCCTGCTGGAAGTAGCGGTCCGCGCTGCCACGGGCCATGGCGCCGATGCTGCCCATGCCGCGGTAGGATTTGTAGCTGCGGCCCTGGTACAGGAAGACCTCGCCGGGGGCTTCGTCGGTGCCGGCGAACAGGCTGCCCATCATCACGCAGTCGGCGCCGGCGGCGATGGCCTTGGCGACGTCGCCGGAGGTGCGGATGCCGCCATCGGCGATGGCCGGCACGTTCTTTTCGCGGGCCGCGGCGGCGCTTTCCATCACCGCGGTCAGCTGCGGCACGCCGACGCCGGCCACGATGCGCGTGGTGCAGATGGAGCCGGGGCCGATGCCGATCTTCACCGCGTCGGCGCCAGCCTCGATCAAGGCCAGCACGCCTTCCGGCGTGGCGACGTTGCCGGCCACCACCTGCACGCTGTTGCTCAGCCGCTTGATGCGTTCGATGGCGGCCAGCACGCCGCCGCTGTGGCCATGGGCGGTGTCCACCACCACCACGTCGACCTCGGCATGGACCAGCGCCTCGGCCCGCTTGAAGCCGTCCTCGCCGACACCGGTGGCGGCGGCCACCCGCAGGCGCCCCAGGCTGTCCTTGGCGGCGTCCGGATGGGCCTGGGCCTTGTCCATGTCCTTCACCGTGATCAGGCCGATGCAGCGGAAGGCGTCGTCCACCACCAGCAGCTTCTCGATCCGGTGCTTGTGCAGCAAGTCGCGGGCGCGTTCGGGCGAGACATCGATCGGCGCGGTGACCAGGTTGTCGCGGGTCATCAGCTCATAGACCCGGGTGTTCGGGTCGGTGGCGAAGCGCACGTCGCGGTGGGTGACGATGCCGACCAGCCGACCGCCGCCCTCGCTGGGCTTGCCGCGCTCCACCACCGGCAGGCCGGAGATGCGGTGCTGTTCCTGGATGGCGCGGATGTCCGCCAGGGTCTGGTCGGGGTGGATAGTCAGCGGGTTGACCACCATGCCGCTTTCGAACTTCTTGACCCGACGGACCTGGGCGGCCTGTTCGTCGGCGGTCATGTTCTTGTGGACCGCGCCGATGCCGCCGGCCTGGGCCATGGCGATGGCCATGTTGGCCTCGGTCACGGTGTCCATCGCCGCGGCGAACAGCGGGATGTTCAGGCTGATCTCCCGCGTCAGCCGCGTGCGCGTATCGGTCTGGTGCGGCAGCACGGTGGAGTAGGCGGGTACCAGCAGAACATCGTCGAAGGCATAGGCCTCCTCGATGATGTGGCGGGGCCTGGCGGGCTGGACAACTTCGGATGCCATGGGGGGACCTTTCGCGTGGCGCGATCCGCGACCTTGGCGGCCCCGCTTACTCCCGAACCATGCCGCGCCGCAAGGTGGCGCGCCGCCGGGCCATGTGAATCTCTCGGGTCTGCCCGCTGAGCCCCGTGGAAATGGCAATCAGGAGACCGTAAAGCTTCTGGCAAGGTGAAGCCAACCGAGGGAGACCCCGCCCATGCTCGCAGACCGTCTGGCCCGCGCCCTTGCCGCCCGCGGCGTCCACTACGGTTGGGTTATGGCCGGCCTGACCTTCCTCTACTCGTTGTTCTCCACCGCGGCGCTGGGCGTGCCGGCGGTGCTGGTGCAGCCCATGGCGCAGGAGTTGGGCTGGTCCCTGACGGAATTGTCCGGCCCGCAGGGGCTGCGCTTCGCGCTGTTCGGCCTGGCGGCGCCCTTCGCCGGCGGGCTGATGCTGAAGCATGGGCCGCGGCGGATGCTGGGCATTGCCGGCGTGCTGGTGCTGGCCGGGCTGGCCATGACCGTGACCATGACCGAGCGCTGGCAGATGTGGCTGGGCCTGGGCGTGGTGCTGGGTGTGGCGCCGGGGCTGACCGCGCTGCAGGTGGGCGCGGTGGTATCCTCGCGCTGGTTCGTGGCGCGGCGCGGCCTGGTGGTGGGGTTGATGAGCGGCGCCACCGCCACCGGCAGCATCCTGTTCCTGCCGCTGGCCGCCTGGCTCAGCCAGGAATACGGCTGGCGCGTGGCGCTGCTGCCGCCAACCATCGGTGTGCTGGTGTCGCTGGTGCTGTTCCAGCTCTTCGCCAAGGACCGCCCGCAGGAACTGAACCTGCCGCCCTACGGCGAAACCGCGGTGCAGCCGATCCCGCCGCTGCCCAGCCAGGGCTTCCTGACCATCAGCTTCCGCGGCCTGGGGCTGGGGCTGCGCAGCACCGCCTTCTGGGTGCTGGCCCTTTCCTTCTTCATCTGCGGCGTTTCCAGCTACGGCCTGACCCAGACGCATTTCGTGCCGTTCTGCGCCGACCTCGGCGTACCCATCGTCGTCGCGGCCGGGCTGCTGGCGGTGATCGGCGTGTGCGACCTCATCGGGACCGTGGCCTCCGGCTGGCTCTCGGACCGGCTGGACAATCGCTGGCTGCTGGCCTGGTACTACGCGCTGCGCGGCGTTTCGCTGGTGTGGCTGGTCTATACGGATGTCACGCTGGTCGGGCTCAGCATCTTCGCTATCATCTACGGGCTGGATTTCATCGCCACCGTGCCGCCGACGGTGAAGCTCAGCATCGCCAATTTCGGGCGGGAGATGGGGCCGGTGGTCTTCGCCTGGATCTTCGCGGCGCACCAGGTGGGGGTGGGGGTCATGGCCTTTGGCACCGGGCTCAGCCGCGACGAGCTGGGCACCTATGTGCCGGCCTTCCTGCTGGCCGGGGTGCTTTGCCTGCTGGCGGCGCTTGCGTTCCTGGGCATCCGCAAGCCCGCACCAGCCACGGCCTGAGGAAACGCCCATGAAGATCGCCATCCTGGACGACTATTTCGACACAGTGCGGACGCTGCCCTGTTTCGGGATGCTGGCGGGGCATGACGTGGTGATCTTCAACGACCACGAACCCGATGTGGCCCGGCTGGCAGCGCGGCTGGCGGGCGCGGAGGCGCTGGTGCTGATCCGCGAGCGGACCAAGGTGCCGGCGGCGCTGCTGGAGCAGTTGCCCAGCCTGAAGCTGATCAGCCAGCGCAGCGTCTACCCGCATATCGACGTGGCGGCCTGCACCCGGCAGGGCGTGATCCTCAGCAGCAGCCAGCACCCCGGCACGCCGAGCTACGCCACCGCCGAGTTCACCTGGGCCCTGGTGCTGGCGGCCATGCGGGCCATTCCGCAGCAGATGGCCAGCCTGCAGCGCGGCGAATGGCAATGCGGCGTGGGCCGCACGCTGCGCGGCAAGGTGCTGGGCATCCACGGCTATGGCCGCATCGGCCGCGAGGTTGCCGGCTATGGCCGCGCCTTCGGCATGGAAGTTCTGGTTTGGGCGCGCGAGGCGACACGGGCGCGGGCGCGCGAGGAAGGTTGGGCCACGGCGGCATCCCAGCTGGAGTTCTACGCCAGCTGCGACGTCATCAGCCTGCACATGCGCCTGGTGGACGCGACGCGGGGCGTGGTGAAGGCTGCCGATCTGGCGGCGATGAAGCCGACAGCGCTGCTGGTGAACACCAGCCGCGCGCCGCTGATCGAACCCGGCGCTCTGGTGGCGGCCTTGCAGGCCGGGCGGCCCGGCATGGCGGCGGTGGACGTGTTCGAGAGCGAGCCGATGCGGGATACCACGCACCCGCTGCTGCACATGCCCAACGTGGTCGCCACGCCGCACCTGGGCTACGTGACCTCGGACGAATACCAGGTGCAGTTCACCGAGATCTTCGAGCAGATCCTGGCCTATGCGGCGGGCAACCCGATCAACGTGATCAACCCCGAGGTGCTGCGCCGCTGATCAGCGCTCCGGCGCCTCGCCCCTGGCCTTGAAGCCGGTGGCGACGACGTAGAGTTCCGACGAATCCTTGCGGCTGGCCGGCGGCTTGGCGTGCTTCACGCTGGCAAAGTTCTGCTTCAGCCGGTCGAGGAAGACCTTCTCGCCGCCGCCCTGGAACACCTTGGCGACGAAGGCGGCACCGGGCGCGCTGACCTTCAGCGCGAAGTCCAGCGCCAGTTCCGCGAGGCCCATGATGCGCAGGTGGTCGGTGGCGCCGTGGCCGGTGGTGTTGGGGGCCATGTCGCTCATCACCAGGTCGGCGGGGCCATCCAGCGCGTCCAGCACCGCCTGCTCGGCCGTGTCGTCCTGGAAATCCCCCAGCAGCACGATCGAGCCGGGCAGCGGGTCCATCGGCAGGATGTCGAGCGCCACCACCTTGCCGCGGTCACCGACCACGCCGACAGCGACCTGGGTCCAGCCGCCCGGCGCGGCGCCGAGGTCCACCACCCGGCCGCCCGGCTTCAGCAGGCGGTACTTCTCGTCCAGCTCCTTCAGCTTGAAGGCGGCGCGGCTGCGCAACCCGGCAGCCTGGGCGGCGCGCACGTAGGGGTCGTTCAGCTGTCGCTGCAGCCAGATCTGGCTGCCGACGCTGCGGCCCTTGGCGGTCTTGACGCGCGTGGTCAGCCCGCGGCCGCCGCCGGGGGCGGAGGGTGGCTTCATGGTGAAAACTTCCTAACTGGCGCGGCGGCGATGCGCCTGGTTGCCGCGGTCGGCGCGCATCATGCGCAGCAGCATGCCCTCCCGCAGGCCGCGGTCCGCGACCGTGAGGCAGGGCAGCGGCCAGACCTGGCGAATGGCGGCGTAGATGGCGCAGCCGGGCAGCACGAACTCCACCCGGTCCGGCCCGACGCAGGGGTGGGTGGCCAGGCCGGCGCGGCCGAGCGCGAACAGGTCGCCCAGCGCCTGGTCGGCGACATCGGTGGCCAGGGTGCAGCCATCCACCAGCGGGCGGCGGTAGCGCGGCAGCGCCAGCGCCACGCCCGCCAGGGTGGTGACGGTGCCGCTGGTGCCGATGAGGCGGACCCCGCCGGCGCGGATTTCCTGGCCGATGCAGTGGACGGCATCGAACCCGCGCAGGTGGCCGGCGACTTCTTCCGCCACCGCGGCGAAACCCGACTGGGTGAAACAATCCGAGCCAACGCGTTCGGCCAGCGTGACGACGCCGAGCGGCAGCGAGATGGTGCCGATGAGTTCCGGGATGGCGTCCCGGCCGCAAACCCGGATCCAGGCAATCTCGGTGCTGCCGCCGCCGATATCGAACAGCAGGGCGCGGCGGTCCCCAGGCTCCATCAGCGGGGCGCAGGATTCCATGGCCAACTCGGCTTCCTCGCGCGCCGAGATGATGCGCGGGCGCAGACCGGTTTCAGCCGCGACGCGGGCGAGGAAGGCGGGGCCGTTGCCGGCGCGGCGGCAGGCTTCGGTCGCCACCGCCTGGAACTGCCGTATAGGGCGCTTGGCCAGCTTGTCCGCGCAGGCGCCGAGGGCGCCGATGGCACGGTCCATAGCGGCTGCCGAAAGCTGGCCGGTAGCCGCCAAGCCTTCCCCCAGGCGTACGATGCGGCTGAAGCTGTCGACCACGCGGAAGCCGGCGCCGGCGGGCGTGCCGATGAGCAGGCGGCAATTGTTGGTGCCGAGGTCCAGCGCGGCGAAGGCGGCGCCGGACACGACTGTGCGGGCCGCGTCGTGGCGGCTGGGCAGCAGGGTGTGGGGCGCGGCGTCGTCTGGCATGGCGGTGGCGGGGGGACGCTCCGATATACTGGGTTTGGTGGGCAGCGGCGTGAAAGAAGCATACTCGGCACCGAGAGGCGCGGCGGCAAGCAGTTTCCGCAGGTCAGGCGGTTGCAGAGCGCTGCGGAGCATGATAGTCCCCGCGGCCTCGGCGACGACGGCAGGGTTTTGCTGCTCTCGATGGCGGGTCCCTGCTGGGGGATAGTTTAACGGTAGAACTTCCGACTCTGACTCGGACAGTCTTGGTTCGAATCCAGGTCCCCCAGCCAACCCTCGGTTGAAATCGCGGTAAATCCTTGACTCGGTCGGGTGGCAGGCGCTGGCAAACCAGCGCCTGAGCGCTGTTTGGGTACCTGTCGCACATGGGTGTCGCACATCCCTGTCGCACAGCGGTACCCCCAGCCAGGCGCGCATGTGCCCCGAGGGGCATGGCGAGGCCATGTGGGATGCGAAAGCCGCTCCACCTGTTCACCCGAATTGGTATACAATACTGGCGCCGAGCGATGCCGGCAGGCCGCGGCGCATCCGCGCGCCGGACGTGCCTGACCCTCTCCCTCGCCACCCGAGAGCCCGCCCTGGCCCGTCGGCTGGGCGCCGCGCTCGATGTCGCCTTCGAGACCCTGATGGCCAGCCGCGACGACACCACCCTGCTGCCCGGCGCGCTGGCCGCCCTGATGCGGACTGCCCGCGACATGCTGCTGGATGACCTGGCCGCGGAGCGCGCCCAGGCCGGGCCCGACCCGGTCCGGCCGCGCACGCCGCGTGGCGCCTCGGGGAAGTTGGACGAGGCCGGCGAGGCAGAACTGGCCGGGTTTCTGGTGGGCGAACCGGAGCCCGGAGCGGAGGTACCGCCGGCGCTGGCTGCCCTGCTGCGCGGCGCTCTGCCGGCGGTCACCCAGCCGAAGCCTGGACTGCCCAGCCGGACCGCTGCGGCTACCGACCGCGCCATGGCCCTGCAAGGCCGCATCCGCTTCCTGCGGGGAGAGATGCTGGCCAACGACCACGGCGCCGCGCACTCCATGCTGGAGCGGGCGCTGGATGAAACGGGACTGCGTGCGGAAGGGACGACCCGCTTCCCTGCCAGCGGCGCT
>CAIMOR010000511.1 GCA_903843125.1 uncultured Rhodospirillales bacterium | reverse complement strand
TGCCCTGCCAGATGCGCATCAGCAGGCCGGGCGCGCCCTGTTCCAGCACGGTGGGAACTTCGGTCAGGCCCTCGAACGGTGAGCGGGTGGGCGAGGTGATGGCGTAGGCCTTCATCCGGCCGGCACGGAGATGGCCGACCACGCTGGTGGTCTGGCCGAAGAACAGGTCGATGCGGCCGGCGATGACCTCCGTGGTGGCCGGCGCGCTGCCGCGGAAGGAAACCGCGGTGATCTGCGCCCCGGCCTCGCGCTGCAGCAGCATGCCGCCGAGATGGTCGGTGCCGCCGAGGCCGGAGTTGGCCGCGGTGATCTCCAGCCCGCGCGTGCGCATCATGGCCATCAGCTCCCGCAGGTCCTTGGCCGGGAAGTCGGGGCGGGCGCAGACCAGCAGGGGTACGTCGTTCAGCAGGCCGATGGGGGCGAAGCTGGCCTCCACGTCGTAGGGCAGCCGGCGGTACAGCGTGGCGCTGGCGGCGTGGCCGAGGTGATGCACCAGCAGCGTGCCGCCATCCGGCCGTGCAGTGGCAACGCGGGCGCTGCCGATGGTGCCGCCGGCACCGCTGATGTTCTCCACCACCACGTTGGGCACGCCTTCGGGCGCCAGGTCGCGCGACATGGCCTCGGCGACCAGGCGGGCGACGGCGTCGGTGGGGCCGCCGGCGGGATAGGGCACCACCAGGGTGATGGTGCGGTCCGGCAGTTGGGCACGGGCCGCGGCGCCCCGCAGCAGGGCGGGCGAGGCGAAGAGCAGAGCGCGGCGATGCATGACGGTTCCCCATTGGCTTTGGGCGCAAACTGGCCAAGCGCGGGCGCTTGCACAAGCGGCTGAATTGTCGTTCCCTCGGGCCAGGGGACGCTGCACCGGAAACAATCACCGGGAGACCGCCGATGCTACGCAACAGCATTCTGGCTGGGCTGTGCGCGCTTGCACTGTCCGCCATCCAGCCCGCGCGCGCGCAGGCGCCAGCGCCCGACCGCGTGCTGTTCCAGCTGGATTGGCTGGCCAGCGGCGAGCATGCCGCCTGGTACGCCGGGGTGGGCCAGGGCTTCTTCCGGCAGAACGGGATCGACCTGTCGATCACCCGCGGCTACGGCAGCGGCGATACGGTGAACAAGATAGCCGCCGGCGCCGCGGTGTTCGGCGTGGCCGACCTGGGCGGCGTGCTGACGGCGCGGGCGCGGCAGAACATGCCGGTGAAGTCGATCAGCATCACCTACACGCATTCGCCGCATTCGCTGTTCGTGCTGCGGTCCTCGGGCATCACCAGCTTCCGGGGGCTGGAGGGCAAGCGCATCAGCATCACGCCCGGCAACAGCCACCGGCTGTACTTCCCCGAGGTGGCGCGGCGCGCGGGGACGGACCCCGAGCGGATCACCTGGGTGAACACGGATGCATCGGCGATGGCGGCGATGCTGATCAGCCGGCGCGTGGACGCCGCGCCATTCTATTCGATCCATTGGTACTACACCAACAAGGCGGCGCAGCGGGCGGGCGAGGAGATCGTGGTGCTGCCCTTCGTGCAGACCGGCTTTGCGATCTACGCCGCCACGCTGATGGCGACCGACGAGACCATCCAGCGCAATCCGGACCTGGTGCGGCGCTTCCTGCGCAGCACGCAGCAGAGCCTGACCTGGAGCCGCGACCACCAGGTGGAGGCGTGCCGGATCCATGTGCGGGCCAACCCGGAAGTGGAGCAGGACGACTGCGAAGGCAGCCTGCGGGCCGTGATGGGCTTCGTGTTCAACGAGCACCAGCAGCAGACCGGGCTTGGCCGCTACGCGCCGGACCGGCTGGCCTTCACCTGGCAGGTGGTGGCCGAGAGCCAGCAACTGGACACGCATTGGGACCCGACGCAGGCGTTGGATACGAGCCTGCTGCCGTGATCCGGCTGGACGGCGTCGGCAAGCGCTTCGCGCGCGGCGATGTCGAGGCGCTGCGCGACGTTTCGCTGGATGTCGCGGCGGGGGAGTTCGTCGCCATCGTCGGTGCCTCGGGTTGTGGCAAAAGTACGCTGCTGCGGCTGGTGGCGGGGCTGGTGCCGGCGAGCAGCGGGCGGGTGGTGCTGGATGGCACGCCGGTGGTGGGGCCGCGGGCGGATACCGCCATGGTGTTCCAGGCGCCGACGCTGCTGCCCTGGGCGGACGTGCTGCGCAACGTGACCTTTCCGCTGCGGCTGATGAAGCAGGCCGGCGGCGATACCGAGGCGCGGGCGCGGGCGCTGCTGGAGACGGCGGGGCTGGCCGGCTTCGAGCATCGGCTGCCGAAGGAGCTGAGCGGCGGCATGCAGCAGCGGGTCGCGATCTGCCGGGCGCTGCTGCAGCAGCCGCGCGTGCTGCTGATGGATGAGCCCTTCGGCGCGCTGGACGCGCTGACGCGGGAGGAGATGAGCCTGGAGCTGCTGCGGATCTGGTCCGGGCTGCGGATGGCGGTGCTGTTCGTGACGCATTCGATCTCGGAGGCGGTGCTGCTGGCCGACCGGGTGGTGGTGATGT
>CAIMOR010000510.1 GCA_903843125.1 uncultured Rhodospirillales bacterium | reverse complement strand
TCCGGCCCCACCGCCTCGCGGATGGTGCGCAGGTGACGCTTGAGGTGGTCGAGCGTGCGGTTGTCCCAGTTCAGCTCCGGCCAGCCGGCGTGGCGGCCGAAGCCGGGGGAGAATTGGTACAGCCGACCGTCCTCGCCGGGGATCAGGATATTGGTCTTCAGCGCCTTGAAGCCCAGCGCCTTCACCTCGGCGGCGTGGCGGCCCACCTCGTCCCAGTCATGGCAGGCCGGCACGCCGATATAGGCGCTGTTGCGCACGCGGTAGCTGGCGAAGTGGGACCAGTACACCGGGATGCGCTCCCGCACCGGCCCGCCGAACAGCGCGCAGACCGGAACGCCGCGGGCGCGCGCGGCAATGTCCAGGCAGCAATTCTCGATGGCGGCGATGGCCTGCTGGTTCAGCCCGCCGCGCGACTGCCTGGTGGTCATCAGCAGGAAGGCGGTGATCGCCTCGAAGCGCGTCGGGTCGCGGCCGATCAGCAGCGTGGAGAGCGTGTCGATGACGTTGGAGAGGCCGGCGCTGCCGAAGCTTTCATTGTATTCGGACCAGCCGACCAGGCCTTCATCGGTGGTGATCTTGAGGAAGGAGAACAGGCGCCAGCCGGCATCGGCGCGCAGCGTTTCCACCTTGGCGATCTTCATTGGCCCGTCCCTCCGGCTTGGCCGCAGCGAAGCATGGCCAAGCCGGCTCCACAAGCCGGGCAGCCGGGGCTAGCGTGGTGCATCGAAAGCCGATGGGAGACGCCAGATGGGCCAGTTGGATGGGAAGATCGCCTGGGTGACCGGCGCCGGGTCCGGCATTGGGGAGGCGGCCGCGCTGGCCCTGGCCGGGGAGGGCGCGGTGCTGGTGCTGACCGGCCGCCGCAAGGAACCGCTTGAGGAGGTGGCCGCGAAGATCAAGGCCGCCGGTGGCAAGGCGCATGTCCACCCCTGCGACCTGACCGTGGCGGCCGAGGTGGATGCGGCTGCCGAGCAGATCGCGCAGCGGCTCGGGCGGATCGACATCCTGGTCAGCAATGCCGGCGCCAATATCGTCGACCGGCACTGGAACAGGATCACCGCCGAGGGGATCGACACGCTGATCCACTTCAACCTGTCGAGCGCGATGTACGTGGCCCGCGCGGTCATGGGCATCATGCGGGCGCAGGGCGGCGGGCTGATGATCCACACCGCCAGCATGGCCGGCCGCAACACCGGCGGCTTCAGCGGGCCGGGCTACCAGGCGGCCAAGCACGGCGTGGTGGCGATGAGCCATTCGATCAACCAGGAGGAATGCGTGAACGGGATACGCTCGACGGCGCTGCTGCCGGGCGAGGTGAATACGCCCATTCTGAAGCAGCGGCCGAACCCGCTCTCGGCGGAAGAACTGGCGCGGATGCTGCAGCCCGAGGACACCGGTGAGGTGATCCGCTGGATCGCCTGCCAGCCGAAGCATGTCTGCATCAACGAGATGTGGGTCACGCCGGCCTGGAACCGCAGCTACGTCGCTGCCCTGCAGCGCAAGCTGTAGGTCGGCGCTGCAGCGCAGGCTGGGTCGCGAAAAGGGCCGCCGCGGTTTCCCACGGCGGCCCCATTCCCCAGGCGTCTCAGCTGTGCGCCAGGATCGCCAGCAGCAGCAGTGCCACGATGTTGGTGATCTTGATCATCGGGTTCACCGCGGGGCCCGCCGTATCCTTGTACGGGTCGCCCACCGTGTCGCCGGTCACCGCGGCCTTGTGGGCATCGCTGCCCTTGCCGCCGTGGTGGCCGTCCTCAATGTACTTCTTGGCGTTGTCCCAGGCGCCGCCGCCGGTGGTCATGCTGACCGCGACGAAGAAGCCGTTGACGATCACGCCCAGCAGCATGGCACCCAGCGCCGCGAAGGCCTGGCTCTTGCCGGCGATTGCCTGCACGCCGAAGTAGATGACCAGTGGTGAGAGCACCGGCAGCAGCGACGGGATGATCATCTCCGCGATCGCCGCCTTGGTCAGGATGTCCACCGCGCGCGCATAGTCGGGACGGTCAGTGCCCGCCATGATGCCCGGCTTCTCCTTGAACTGGCGGCGCACTTCCTCCACCACGCTCATCGCCGCCCGGCCCACGGCCGTCATCGCCATGCCGCCGAACAGGTAGGGCAGCAGGCCGCCGAACAGCAGGCCAACCACCACGTACGGGTTC
>CAIMOR010000509.1 GCA_903843125.1 uncultured Rhodospirillales bacterium | reverse complement strand
TGCCGCCGGGGTTGTACGGCACCACGATCCGGACGGAACCGCTGGGCAGGGTTTGCGCCTGGGCGCGCGTGGCCAGCAGCCCGGCAAGGCCGGCCGCGAGATGGCGACGATTGATCATTGGCAGTAGCTCTCCACGAGTAAGCGTGTGAGTGCTGGCCTGTTCCCCTCTGCGGCACCGATATGGTGCGCCGCAGCATTTTGCAACGGGGCGCGTGCTATTCCGGTTGCACGCCGGCGGCCCTGACGATGGCGGCGTGGCGCTCGATTTCCGCGGCGACGAATTCGCGGAAGGCGACAACGCTCATCGGCAGGCCGATGGCGCCGAGCGCCGCCTGCGCGGCGATCACCTGTGGCTCTGCCAGGAAGCGGTTCACCTCGGCATTCAACCGTTCCACCACCGCGGCCGGCATGGCCGCGGGGCCGAACAACCCGTTCCACAACCCGGCCTCGAAGCCCGGCCAGGTCTCCGCCAGCGTCGGCAATTCCGGCAGCTGCGGGTCTCGCCTGGCGCCGCCGGTGGCAATGCCGCGGATCTGCCCGGCGCGGATCAGCGGCGCCAGGGTGAAGCTGCCGTCGAACATCAGCTGGATCTGCCCGGCGACCAGCGAGGTCCGCGCCTCCGCGTAGTTGCGGAACGGGATGTGCTGCAGGCGGATGCCCACCTGCACCGCCAACCGCTCCATGGAAAGATGCAGCGCCGAGCCGGGGCCGGAGGAGGCGTAGTTCAGCTCGCCCGGATGCGCGCGGGCGTAGGCCACCAGCTCCGCCAGCGACTGCACCGGCAGCGCATTGGCGACGCAGAGCGCGAAGGGCACGCTGTCGATCATCGCGATCGGCGCCAGGTCCGTCATCAGGCGGAAGGGGCGGCGCGGTTGCAGGGTCTCGTTGATGGTCTGGTTGGTGGTGGCGACGACCAGCGTGTGGCCATCCGGCGTGCTCTTGGCCACCACGTCCACGCCGATGGTGCCGGCCAGGCCGGGGCGGTTCTCCACCACCACCGGCTGGCCCAGCACCTGGGTCAGGCGCTCCGCCAGCAGCCGCGCCACCGTGTCGGTCATGCCGCCAGGGGAATAGGGCACCACCAGGCGCAGCGGCCGGCGCGGCCAGGGCTCCTGCGCGCCTGCGGGCAGCGGGGCCAGCGCGGCGAAGGCGAGAATGGTCCGACGGTTCACGACGCCTCCTGTGGCAGTGGCGCGTGTGGTGCAATCGGCGTGCCGCCTCATGCCAGCGTCACCGTGCGGCGCTCGGCCAGGGCTTGTTCCACCGCGGCCGCCAGCCGCACCAGGCGCAGGCCATCGGCGCCGGTGCCCAGCCGCGAGCCGCCATCGGCCAGGTCCAGCGCGAAGCCGTCCAGCTCGTCGCGGTACAGGTCGCAGGCCGGCACGCTCTCGCTGTGCTTGCCCTCGGCGTTGGTGACGGTGAGGGTGAACTCCGCCACCCAGCGCAGCGGGCCGGTGCGCAGCATGCCCTTGGTGCCCAGCACGGTCAGGTCGCTGCCGGAGAACGGTGCCTCCCGCGAGGCACGCAGGCTGACCTGCACGTCGCTGGCGGTCTGCAGCAGCAGGGTGATGGTATCGGCGCCCATGCCACTGCCCGGCGGCGGAAAGGCCAGGCCGGAGACGCTGGCGAACTCGCTGCCCAGCAGGCGCGGCACCAGGTCCAGCAGGTGCAGCCCGACATCGTAGAGGATCCCGCCGCCCTGAGCCGGGTCCTCGCGCCAGGGGGCACGCTCGGAAAGCGGCGCGGCGCGTTCGATGGACAGCGCGCGCGGCGTGCCGATGACGCCGGAGCGCAGCACCTGGCCAACGCGGTCGAGGAACTTCTCGAAGCGCAGGTGCAGGCCGAGGCGCAACATCACCCCAGCCGCGTCGCAGGCGGCCACCATGGCTTCGGCATCGGCCGAGGTCATCGCCAGCGGCTTCTCGCACAGCACGTGCTTGCCGGCGGCGGCGGCGGCCAGCACCACCGGCAGGTGCCGGTCGTTCGGGGTCATCACGAACACCGCGTCCACATCGGGCGCGCGGACCAGCTCCTCATGGCTTGCGTACATCACGGGGATGCCGAAGCGCTCGCCGAAGGCGCGGCCCTTGGCCGGGTCGCGCGTGGCGCCGGCGGTCACTACCGCATGCTGCGCCCGCCCAGCAGCGGGCATGATGCCGTTGCCGGCCAGGGACCCGAGCCCAACCAGGCCCCACCGCAACGTCTTCGCACTCATGCCAGGTTCTCCGCTTCGTCGCCCAGCATAGCGAAGCCGCGAGCGCCGGCTACCACCCGGCGAGTTGCGCCTTCAGCGCATGAACTCCTATGCGCTTTCAGCGCATGAACTCCCATGCGCTTTCAGCGCATGAACTCCCATGCGCTTTCAGCGCAATGCCCGGAAGAAGGCGCGGACTTCCTCGGCCAGCGCCTGAGGCTGCTCCATCGCGGCGAAATGGCCGCCCTTCGGCATCACGCTCCAGCGGCGGATGTCGGTGTAGGTACGCGCGGCCAGGGTCTGCGGGGGGCGCAGGATCTCACGCGGGAACTGGCAATACCCCATCGGCACGTCCACCGTGCTCGGGATTGGCCACGGCCCGTGCATGCGGGCGAAGTAGGGGTGGAACGAGGCGCCGATGCAACCGGTGAACCAGTACAGCGCGATGTTCGCCAGCATGCGATCGCGGTCCACCGCGCTGTCCGGCGTGCCGGCGTTGTCGGTCCAGGCGCGGAACTTCTCGACGATCCAGGCGGCCAGGCCGCTCGGGGAATCACTAAGTCCGAAGGCCAGGGTCTGCGGCCTGGTGCCCTGGATCCACTGGTAGCCGGTCTCCTCCTTCAGGAACTCCGTCAACTCGCCGAGGTAGCGGTCCTCGGCTTCCGTTGGGGACTGCTGGGCCACCGGGTCGCGCCGCACCGCCAGCAGGTTGACATGGATGCCGAGCAGCTTCTCCGCATGCACGGCGCCGAGGCGCGAGGCGACGAAGGCGCCCCAGTCGCCGCCCTGTGCCGCGAAGCGCCGGTAGCCCAGCACCTCCGTCATCAGCGCGGCGAGGCAATCGGCGATCGCCTCGATGCCGAAGCGCGGCTGGCCTGGTGCGAACGAAAGCCCGTAGCCCGGCAGCGAAGGCGCCACCACGGTGAAGGCATCCGCCGCATCGCCGCCGAAGCGCGAGGGCTGGGTCAAGAGCGGGATCAGGTCGAGAAACTCGAAGACCGAGCCTGGCCAGCCATGCGAGAGCAGCAACGGCATCGGCGCCGGCCCTTCGCCCGGCACGTGCAGGTAGTGCAGGTCGATGCCGTGCAGCGGCACGCGGAACTGCGGGAAGGCGTTCAACTGCGCTTCCTGTGCTCGCCAGTCGAAGCCGTGCTGCCAGTGCTGCAACAGGCCGCCGAGGTAGCCGACATCGGTGCCGTAGGTCCAGGCCGGCTCCGGCGCCTGATCCGGCAGGCGGGTGCGCGCCAGGCGGGCGTGCAGATCGTCCAGCGCAGCGTCCGGCACCTGCAGGGTGAAGGCGGTTGGGGCGGCGGCCATGCGGTCCTCCTGGCGGTCGGCGATGGTCGCACCATGGCGGATGTCGGCGGCGGCGGGGAGCCCCGAGGCGCGACTGGGTTGCCTGCGGGTGCGGCGGCACTGCCCGCTGGGAGGGCGATTTCGGCGACCGGCCGCCGGTTCTCCTGCGTTTCGTCCTTGTGAGGCCCCCGGCACCTCCGTTTAATGGGCGGATTGCACGGAAACCCGCGGACGGCACCACAGCGCTGCGCTGAGGCCGCCAGGAGAATCGCAATGTCGCTGCATCGTCGTTCCCTGCTGCTCGGCTCCGCCTCGCTTGGCGCGGGCACCGCCCTTGCACCGCGCAGCGCCGGTGCGGCCGACCCGGTCTTCGTCGGCGTCAGCGGCCCCTTGACCGGCCCCAACGCGCAATATGGCGCGCAGTGGAAGGACGCCTTCGACCTGGCGCTGGAGCAGCTGAACCCCGCGGCCCAGCACAAGCTGCAATACGTGTTCGAGGACAGCCAGAGCGACCCGCGCCAGTCCGTCGCCATCGCGCAGAAATTCGTCAACGACGCGCGCATCGTCATGGAGCTCGGCGACTTCTCCTCGCCGGCGTCGATGGCGGCCTCGCCGATCTACCAGCGGGCGAAGCTGGTGCAGTTCGGTTTCACCAACTCGCACCCGGACTTCACCAAGGGCGGCGACTACATGTGGAGCAACTCGATCAGCCAGGCCGAGGAGCAGCCGACGCTGGCCGACTATGCCATCACCGGCCTCGGTCGCCACAAGCTGGGCGTCATCCACCTCAACACCGACTGGGGCGTCACCAGCAAGAACCTGTTCAGCGCCGCGGTGCAGGCCAAGGGCGCCACGGTCACGGCGGCCGAGGGCTTCCTGCCGAATGAGCGCGACTTCCGCTCCACGCTGGTCCGCATCCGCGACAGCAACCCGGATGGCATCGTCATCATCGCCTATTATGCGGACGCCGCGACCATCGTGCGGCAGATCCGCACGCTGGGGCTG
This sequence comes from uncultured Rhodospirillales bacterium, assembly GCA_903843125.1. GTDB lineage: Bacteria > Pseudomonadota > Alphaproteobacteria > Acetobacterales > Acetobacteraceae > CAIMOR01. Next base: position 16,396 of record CAIMOR010000509.1, on the reverse strand, counting down.
ACGCAGCCGATCGTGGCCGTCAGCTCGGTGTACTCGCCGAAGCTGATCGAGCTGGGCGGCGACGCGGTGAATGGCGTGCACGTCATCACCACCTTCTTCCCGGACGAACCGCGCCCCGGCGTGCAGCGCTTCGTCGAGGCGTTCCGCGCCAAGTACAACCGCGACCCCGACACCTTCAACGCCACCGCCTACGACACCATGGTACTGGCGAGCACGCTGGTGAACCAGTACGGCCCGACGCGCGCCGCCATCCGCGAGGGGCTGGGCAAGGTGCGCGGCGTGCCCAGCGTGATCTTCGGCACCATGCAGTTCGACCAGACGACGCGCCGGGTGGAGGGCGCGCAGTACAAGCGCCTGGTGGTCAAGGACGGTCGCTTCACCTTGTTCACCGGCGGCACGCCTTCCTGAGGCGCCGGGCGTGAGCGCCTGGTTCGACTACACGGTCAACGGCTTCGTCATCGGCAACATCTACGCGCTGCTGGCGGTGGGGCTGGCGCTGATCTACGGCGTGGCCAACCTGGTCAACTTCGCGCATGGCTCGGTCTATGTCGTCGGCGCCTATATCGGCTGGGCGGCGATCACGCATCTCGGCACGCCGTTGCCGCTGACGCTGCTGTGCGTGGTGGTGGTCTGCGCGCTGGTCGGCGTGGCCATCGAGCGCATCGGCCTGCGCGCGCTGCAGGGATCGTCCCGCATCGCGCCGCTGCTTGCCACCATCGGCATCGGCCTGGTGCTGGACCAGGTGGTGCAGCTGGTCTGGTCGCCGGACCCGCGCGCGGTGCCCATGCAGGTGCCGGAATGGCGCATCGCCATCGGCGGCGGCACCATCGGCGCGTTGGACCTGCTGATCGCCGGCATCGGCTGCAGTTCCGCCGCGGTGCTCTACGGCTTCCTCCGTTTCACCAAGCTGGGCTGGGCGGTGCGCGCGACGGCGCAGGACAGCGACGCGGCGCAGCAGATGGGCGTCGACATCAACCGGGTGAACATGGCGGTCTTCGCCATCGCCTCGGTGCTCAGCGGCATCAGCGGCCTGCTGGTGGGCATGTACTACAACCAGATCAACCCGGCGATGAGCTTCGAGGCGACGCTGAAGGGCATCGTCGCGCTGATCATCGGCGGTCTGGGCAACGTGCCCGGCGCCATCGCCGGCTCGCTGATCCTGGGGCTGACCGAGAGCTACGGCATCGCGCTGTTCGGCACCTCCTACCGCAATCTCTTCGCCTTCGTGCTGCTGGTGGCGATGCTGCTGTGGCGCCCGAACGGCCTGTTCGCGCCCCGCCGCGCGGCAGCGCCGGAGCCGATGGTCGGCACCTTCATCGCGCGATCGCTGCCGGTGAAGCTGCCGCGCTGGGTGGTACCGGTGGTGCTGCTGGCGGCAGCGCTGCTGCCGCTGCTGAACCAGCCCTACCTGTTGCAGATCGGCGCGAACTCGCTGATGTACGCCATGCTCGCGCTGAGCCTCACGCTGGTTGCCGGCACCGTCGGCCAGGTCTCGCTCGGCCATGCGGCGCTGCTGGCCATCGGCGGCTATGCCTCGGGGCTGTTGGCGCTGGACGCCGGCTGGCCGGTGGCGCTCGCCATACCCGCGGCCGGGCTCATCACCGCCGGGCTCGGCACCGCGCTGGTCTGGCCGGCCTTCCGCCTCACCGGGCACTACGTCTCCATCGCCACGCTCGGCATCGGGGAGATCGTCTCGCTGGTGATCCTGAACTGGACCGGCCTGACCCGCGGCGCCATCGGCCTCGGCGGCATCCCGCCGCTCGAACTGTTCGGCGTCGACCTCGGCTCGGTCCAGGGCACCTACTGGCTCTGCCTGGTGGTGCTGGTGCTGCTGGCGCTGCTGCAGCTGCGCCTGCTCTCGTCGCATCTCGGCCGCACCTGGCGCGCCATCCGGGACGACAGCGTCGCCGCCCGCAGCCACGGTGTCGGCGAGGACCGCTACAAGGCGCTGGCGTTCGGCTATGGCGGCTTCGCGGCCGGCATCAGCGGCGCCATCACCGCGCATGTGTATTCCTACATCAACCACGAGACCTTCGGCGCCAGCCTCTCGGTGCTGGCGCTCACCATGGTCATCCTCGGCGGCATGGGCAACGTGCTGGGCGCGGTGCTCGGCGCCACGCTGCTGATCGCGTTGCCCGAGGCATTCCGCGCGCTGGCGGAGTATCGCATCCTGATCTACGGCGTCGTCCTGCTGCTGCTGATCCGCTTCCGCCCGCAGGGCCTGATGGGCACGGTCTGATGCTGGAAGTCCAAGGCCTGCAGAAGCGCTTCGGGGGTGTCACCGCGGTGGCGGACGGCGCACTGACGCTGCGCGAGGGCGAGTTGCTCAGCATCATCGGGCCCAACGGCGCCGGCAAGACCACGCTGTTCAACCTGATCAGCGGCCTGGAACCACCGGATGCCGGCAGCGTCCGCTTCCAGGGTCAGGACATCACCGGCGCGGTGCCCGAGGCGCTCGCCGCGCTCGGCATCGCCCGCACGTTCCAGCACGGCCGCGTCTTCGGCAACCTCAGCGTGCTCGACAACGTGCTGGTCGGCGCCCACACCCGGTTGCGCGCGGTGAAGCCGGCGCTGCCGCTGCTCGGCCCGCTGCTGGAGATGGCGTTGGCCGCGCTGCGCCCGCCGGCGGTGCGCGCCGAGGAAGCCGCCCTGCGCCGGGATGCCGAGCAGATACTGGCCAGGTTCGGCGACCGCCTGCTGCCGCGCCTGCACCAGCCAGCGTTCAGCCTGTCCTACGCCAACCGGCGCCGGGTCGAGATCGCGCGGGCGCTGGCGCTGCGCCCAAAGCTGCTGCTGCTGGACGAACCCACCGCCGGCATGAACCAGACCGAGACCGCCGAGATGCAGGAGGTGGTGGCCGACCTGAAGCGCAGCGGCCTGACCATCCTGCTGATCGAGCACAAGCTGGAGATGGTGATGCGGCTGTCCGACCGCGTGCTGGTGATGGACAACGGCCGCCGCATCGCCGAGGGCCTGCCGCAGCAGGTCCGCAACAACCCCGCCGTCATCGAGGCCTATCTCGGCCATCGCCACGCCGGCGCGGAACCGGTGTCGTGAGCGCGCTGTTGGAATTGCAGGGCCTGAATTCCTTCTACGGCCCGGTGCAGGTGCATTTCGAACTCAGCCTGGAAGTGCGGCAGGGCCAGATCGTCTGCCTGCTCGGCGGCAATGCCAGCGGCAAGTCCACCACCATGAAGTCGATCCTTGGCCTGCAACGCCCGCGCAGCGGCAGTATCCGGTTCGATGGTGCCGATATCACTGGCCTGCCGACGCCGCGCATCATCCGCCGCGGCATCGGCTCGGTGCCGGAGGCGCGACGCCTGTTCCCGGCCATGACGGTGCGCGAGAACCTGCTGATGGGCGCCTATGCGCGCAGCGACAAACCCGGCATCGCCGCCGACGAGGCCCGGGTGCTGGCGCTGTTCCCGCGCCTGGCCGAGCGCCTGGCGCAGCGCGCCGGTACCATGTCGGGCGGCGAGCAGCAGATGCTGGCCATGGCCCGCGCGCTGATGGGCCGCCCCAAGCTGATCTGCATGGACGAGCCCACCATGGGGCTTTCGCCGCTGTTCGTGGACCGCGTGCTGGAACTGATCCAGGCCATCAACCGCGAGGGGGTGACGGTGTTCATGGTGGAACAGAACGCCAGCCTGGCGCTGGCCATCGCCCATCACGGCTACGTCCTCCAGGCCGGGCGGATTGCGCTGCAGGGCGCGGCCGGCGATCTTCTGCAGGACCACCGCATCCGCGACGCCTATCTCGGCGGCGCGGCCACCGGTTGAGGCATTTACCATGCCCGATGACGGCGCAACCCAAGCCCGCGAGGCCAAGCGGATGACGACAGCGACCCAGCCCAAGCGGCTCGGCTTCTTCACCCGGCTGCTGGACCTGGTGGCGCCGGCCGAACGCTATCAGCTGGCGCTGGCGCAGATCCTTCACGCCGAGCGTTGCGGCTTCCACGCGGCCTGGGTGGCGCAGCACCATTTCCACGAGCACGAGGGCGGCCTGCCTGCGCCGTTCGTCTTCCTGTCCCAGGTCGCGGCGCGCACCTCCCGCATCCGGCTCGGCACCGGCATCGTCACGCTGCCGCTGGAACTGCCCATTCGCGTCGCCGAGGACGCTGCCGTATTCGACATGATGTCGGGCGGCCGGCTGGAACTCGGCATCGGCCCGGGCGGCAACTTCGCCGCCTTCCGCGCCTTCGGGCTGGACAGCGATGACCGCGGCAAGGCCTTTGCCGACAATGCCGGGTTGATGCTGGACGCGCTGGCCGGCCGCGCCCTGCCGGGCGGCGACACGATGTACCCACCGAACCCGGGCCTGGTGCGACGGATGTGGCAGGCCACGTTCACCGTGGAAGGTGCTCGTCGTGCCGGTGCTGCCGGCGATGGCCTGATGCTGTCCCGCACCCAGCCGCGCCCGGCCGAGGCGCCGGAAATGACGCTGGCCGATATCCAGAACCCGATGATCGACGCCTACCTGGCGGCACTGCCGCCGGGCTGCGCGCCGCGGATCATGGCGTCCCGCTCGGTCTGCGTCGGTGACAGCCGGGCCGAGATCCGCGGCTTCGCGGCGCTCGGGCTGGCACGCTTCCGCGACCGCCTGGTCGGCTCCGGCCGGGCCACGGGGCGGGAGACGCTGGACGAGCTGATCGCCGGCTTCGACGTGCACCTCGGCACGCCCGAGGATGTCATCGCCTCCCTCAGCCAGGACAGCACCCTGGCGCGAGCGACCGAGCTGGCGGTGCAGGTGCATTCGGTCGACCCGCCGCACCCCTTCATCCTGCGCTCGCTGGAATTGGTGGCGCAGCAGGTTGCGCCGGCGCTTGGCTGCGTGCCTGATGGCGCCGCGCTGCGGCACGTGGCGTAGCACCGGGAGGGGAAGCGGATGGACGTGATCGACAGCCTGGTCGGCATAGCCCCTGGTTCGGCCTTGGACGCGATCCGCGCCCGCCGGCCGGACGCCCGGACCCATGCCCAGGCCAGTTGGCGCGCCCTGTTCGCCCCGACGGAGCCCGGCGACGTCAGCGCGGCCGAACGCTATGCCGCCGCGGTCTTCGTGGTGGCCCTGCACGGCGAGGCCGCCACCGCCGACTTCTACCGGCAAGGGCTCGCCGGCACCGGCGCTGGCTCGGCGCTGTGCGCGGCGGTCGAGACGGCCGCGGCCGAGGCGGCCGGGCAGGGGCCGTACGGCCGCTACCCCGCCGGGCCGCTCAGCGCCGAGGACAGCCCCGGCCCCAGCTGGCAGCCCGGCGCGGTGCTGCAGGCGGCGTTGGGTCCGCGCCTGGCGGCGGCCTTCGCGCACCTGCACATGCTGGTGTTCCACCCACGCGACGCCGACCTGGCTTCGCTGCAATCCCTGCTGGATGCCGGCTGGTCCACCACGGGCATCGTCACGCTGTCGCAGCTGGCCGCCTTCCTGGCCTTCCAGGTCCGGGTGGTCAGCGGCCTGCGCACGCTCGCCGCCGTTTCGTGACCGGAGCCGCCCCAATGCCCGAGACCGTCCTGACCCCGCCCGACCACATCGTTCCCGTCGTATTCACCCGCGACCAGCTGGACTGGCTGGCCTGGATCGAGCCACTGGCGGAAGCCGAGCTGACCGAGCGCCACCGCACCGCGCTGATCGATGCCGCGCGGGCGAAGTCGCCCTATTTCCGCCTGCTGGCGCGCGACCCCGATGCGCTGGAAGCCCGCACCCGTACCGACAAGGACATCTTCTACAACCCCGATGCCGGCCTGCCCCGGGCCGAGCGCGAGCTGGCCGCCGCAGCGACCTCGCGCGCCAATGGCTGCATCTACTGCGCCTCGGTGCATGCCCGCTTTTCGGCCACCTACTCGAAGCGGCCAGAGGATGTGCAGCGCCTGCTGGACCAGGGCGTTGGCGCCGATCTCGGCGAACGCTGGAATGCCATCGTCGCGGCCGCGGCGGCGCTGACCGCAACGCCCATCGGCTTCGGCGCCGCCCATGTGCAGCGGCTGCGCCAGGCCGGGCTGGACGACCTGGCCATTGCCGACGTCATCCAGGCCGCCGCCTTCTTCAACTGGGCGAATCGCCTGATGCTCTCGTTGGGCGAGCCCGCCGCCACCGGCTGAGCCCTGGCAGGCGCTGCCGACTAAGCTTGATTAACATTAGTTCATATTGCCGGAGTGCAGACAGACCCTCGCGGTTTCACAGCGTTAGTAGCGGCTTCTTGACCCCGGTCCAGTCGGTGTCGTCGAACCGTTCGGAGGCTGTGCTGTCGAAGTTCCGTAACCGTCGCAGTGACGGCCGCATGCCGCCGACGGACCCGCCAGGACCCAACCGGCTTCTGGATACCATGGACAAGCGCGATGCTGCCGCGCTGGCGCCGTTCCTGAAGCCGGTCGCGCTGCCGGTGGGACAGGTGCTGTTCCACCCGGGCGATGAGGTCGACCTGGTGCATTTCCCCTGCGGCGGCACCGTGATTTCGCTGGTGGCGGTGCTGCGCGATGGCCGCGGTGCGGAAGCCGCGACCATCGGGCGGGAAGGCGCCGTCGGCGGCATCATCAGCGGTGGGCGCAAGCCGGCCTTCTGCCGCGCCGCGGTGCAGACCGCGGGCTCGGCGCTGCGGCTGGAGACGCCACACCTGGAGGAGGCCAAGGCCGCCTCGCCGGCGCTGCGCGACCTGTTCTCCCGCTACGCTGATTGCCTGCTGGCGCAGCTGCAGCAATCCGTGGTGTGCAACGCTGTCCATCCGCTGGAAGCCCGGCTGTCGCGTTGGCTGCTGACCACGCACGACCGGGTCGGCAATGCCGAGATGGCGCTGACCCAGGACGCCATGGCGGAAATGCTGGGCGCCGGCCGCACCACGTCTCCCCGGTGGCTGGCGCGCTGCAGCGGCGTGGCCTGATCATGTACCGCCATGGCCGCGTCCGGGTGTTGACTCGCCAGGGGCTGGAAGCCGCCGCCTGCGAATGCCACGGCACCGTATGGCGCCACTTCGACCGCGTTGCGCCGGGGCTTTATCCCAGCGCGCACATGGTCGACCCCGGTTCCGATCCATGAACTCGGGCGGGGTCGCGGTTCCGGCCCCACCGGCGGCGCTCGGCTTGGCCACGCGGATGCGCCGGCTGTCGCTGCGGGCCCGCCTGGCGCTGCTGGTCGTGGCCGGCGTGCTGCCGTTGCTGCTGTACAATCTCGGGACGGTCTACGCCGACTATCGCCGCGAACGCGACCGGGTCAGCCGGCAGTCGCTGGAGTTGGCGCATGGGCTGGCCCTGGCGGTGGAGGGCGAGCTGAAGGCCCGCATCGCCTCGCTGGAGGTCCTGGCATTGGCGGGGTCGCTGGCGCGGGGCGACCTGGACGCCTTCCGCCGGCAGGCCGAGGCGGTGGTTGCGCTGCAGCAGCCCGGGTCCAACATCCTACTGCTGCGCGCCGATGGTCAGCAACTGGTCAACACGGCGATGCCGGCAGGCGCGCCGCTGCCGGTCCGCCGGAGCCTGTCCAACCAACAGCGTGTCCTGGCCACCGGGCGGCCCTCGGTTTCCGACCTCTATGAGGGCTTGGTGGTCAAGCGGCCGGTGGTCGCCATCGAGGTGCCGGTCCGCCGGGAAGACGGGACCGTGGAGATGGTGCTGGGCATGAACCCCAGCTTGACCGCCTTCGACGACATCATCCGCCGGCAACAGCCGGGCGAGGGCTGGCTGATCAGCCTGATCGACCGCAACGGCACGCGCATCGCGCGCGTGCCGGGCGGCGAGGACCTGGTCGGCCAGCCGGTATCCGACGGCTTCCGCCGCGGCGCCAACGGGTCCGAGGGCGTGCTGCAGGTGATCTCCACCGAAGGCATGCCGGTGCTGGGCAGCTACCGCCGGCTGGCCGAACATGGCTGGACGGTGACCGTATTCCTGGCGACATCGAAGCTGACGGCGCCGGCGCTCTACGCCGGAGGCATGGCGCTGGCGGTCGGCCTTGGGCTGCTCGGCTTCGGCCTGCTGCTGGCCCACCGCGTGGCGCAGGGCATCACCGGCCCGATCGCCGCGCTGCAGCGCTTCGCCGCCACCACGGATGGCCCGGAGCCGCCGCTGCCGCTGCGCACCGACCTCGCGGAGGTTGACGAGGTGGCCGACGCCCTGCTGGCGCAGGCCAGACGGCGGCGCGCCGCGGCTGGTTCACTGGCCGACAGCGAACGCCGGCTGCGGCTGGTGGTCGGCGAGCTGAACCACCGGGCCAAGAACGCGCTGAGCACCGTGCTGGCCCTGGCACATCAAACCTCCCGCAGCGCCGCCGGCGCCGATTCGAAGACCTTCATCGAAGCCTTCACCGCCCGCCTGCGCGGCCTGGCCCGGGCGCACGACCTGCTGGCCGCCCGGTCCTGGAAGCGCCTGGAATTGGAGTCCGTGGTCCAGGCCGGGCTGGCGCCGTGGCTGGACGGGTTCAATGCCAGCCATGCGCGCATCAGGGTAAACTGCCAGCCACGGAACATGCTGCCCAGGACCTCGCCAACCCAGGCGCAGGCCTTGATCCTCGCGCTCCATGAGCTGGCAACCAATGCCATGAAGCATGGCGCGCTCTCGGTTGCCGGCGGCATCGTGCACATCACCTGCCGGGCCGGGGAGGCCGAGGACACCGCGGTGCTGGAGTGGCGCGAACAGGGCGGCCCCCCCGTGGCGGCGCCCAGCAACGAGCATCGCGGCTTCGGCACGCGGATGCTGACCCGTGGCCTGGCCCGCGACCTGGGACCCCAGGGCAGCATCATCCTGGACTTCGCCGCCGCGGGTCTGGTCGCCCGGATCGGCTATGCGGCCGAAGACGACGCGCTTTCCGCGGCGGAGTGACCCCGCCCCGCGGCCCGAAACATGCATGGCCCCGACTGCGGGAGCGAATGACGCCGCCGGCAGGGCATCGCAGGGGAGCAGGGTCCATGCAGACCTTCCAGCAGGATTGTGTCGAGTTGGCGTGGCAGCAGCATCGGCGCGGCAGGGTTGGCCGGCGCGGACTGCTCGCCGGCCTGGCGGCGCTTGGCGCCACGCCCTGGCTGGGCAGCGGGGCCGAGGCGCAGGCGGCGCGCGAATTGGTCATGGTCAACTGGGGCGGCGTGGCCAATGACGGCTTCGGCCGGTTCTACGGCGCGCCCTTCACCGCCGAGCATCCGGGCGTGAAGACCGCGCAGGACAGCACCGGCCCCAGCGCCGGGCGCATCCGCAGCATGGTGGAAAGCGGCCGTACCACCTGGGACCTCTGCGACAGCTCGGCCAGTTCCTCGATCGTGCTCGGGCGGGCGAACCTGGCGACGAAGATCGACTATTCCATCGTCAACCGGGCCGACGTCATCGGCCCCGGCTTCGCGCTGGAATACGGCGCGGCGCCCTACTCGTTCAGCAGCGTCCTGGTCTACGACAGTGCGAAATTCCCCACGCCGCCGCAGAATTGGGCGGACTTCTGGGACCTGCGCAGGTTCCCCGGCACCCGGCTGCTGCGCAAGGACGCGGTGGCGGTGCTGGAGGCGGCGCAGATGTCGCTGGGCCGGGCGCCGGCCAGCCTCTACCCGCTGGACGTGGCGGCCTGCCTGAAGCGGGTCGGCGAGATCCGCCGCAGCTCGGTCTACTGGGCCAGCGGCAGCGAGAGCGAGCAGTTCATGCGCACCGGAGAGGCGGTGATGGGCCAGATCTGGCATACCCGCGCCAAGGTGCTGGAGCAGGAAACCAACGGCCGGATCAAGGCGGTATGGAACCAGGGCATCCTGCAGCCCGGCATCTTCGTGATCCCGCGCGGCAACCCGGGCGGCGAGCTGGCGCAGCGCTGGTTGGCCAGCATGCTGGCCAAGCCGGAGCCGCAGGTGCAGTTGCTGGGCTTCCTCGGCAACGGCCCGACCAACCCGAAGGCCGCCGCGCTGGTTCCGGCCGAGCTGAAGCGCTTCAACCCGACCGAGCCGGCCAACGCCGCGGTGCAGGTGGTGGTCAACGGCGAATGGTGGGGCGACAACTACCAGAACGCCAATGCCGAGATGATGGACACGATCTCCGGCTGAGCGGCATGGCCAGGCCGGTGCTGCTGGTGAAGTCGGGCGGCGCGGCCGGCTTCGACGAATGGCGCGGCCTGTTGGCCGGCCCGCTGCCGCAGCTGGAGGTGCGCTGGTGGGATGATCCGGGCGTGGCCGCCGAACGCGTGCGCTACGCCGCGGTATGGGACCCCGAGCCGGGCCGCCTGGCCCGGTTGCCTGCCCTGCGCGCGGTGTTCGGCGTGGCGGCGGGGGTGGACCTGATCGCCGGCGACCCCGCCTACCCCCGGCATGTGCCGCTGGTGCGCCTGGTGGCGCCGGAGACGACGCAGCGCATGGGCGAATACCTGTGCTGGGCGGCGCTGTCCCTGGTGAAGGACGCGCGGCGCATGGCGATCGCGCAGAGCCGCGCGGTGTGGGACTACTCCGAGGCACCGGGCAAGGCGCCTGACTTCACCCTGGGCATCCTCGGGCTCGGCGGGCTGGGGCAGGGGTGCGCGCCCATGCTGCAGGCGGTGGGTTTCAAGGTCATCGGCTGGTCGCGCACCCGCAAGCAGGTGCCGGGGGTGGAGAGCTACGCCGAGGCGGAACTGCCGGCCTTCCTGGCGCGCTGCCGGATACTGGTGTGCCTGCTGCCGGCCACGCCGGAGACGGCGGGCATGCTCAACGCCGCGCTGTTCGCACAACTGCCGCATGGCGCGCTGCTGGTGCAGGCCGGGCGCGGCAGCCAGACCGTGCTGCCCGACGTGCTGGCGGCGCTGGACAGCGGCCAGCTGGGCGGCGCCGTGCTGGACGTGTTCGAGCCCGAGCCACTGCCCGATGGCCACCCCGCCTGGAGCCACCCGAAGCTGACGCTGACTCCGCATGTGGGCAGCCTGCCGACGCGGGCGGAGCGTGCGGTGCAACTGGCGCGCAACATCCTGGCCTTCGAGCGCGGCGACGCGCTGCCGACCCTGTACGATCCCGCGAAGGGCTACTGACATGCCATTGCCGCCGCCCCCCGTCCGCCCGGACCCCGACCATGTGCCCAGCGAGCAGGAACTGCGCGAGGACCTGGCCGCCGCCTACCGGCTGGTTGCCCTGTACGGCATGACCGACCTGGTGTTCACGCATCTGTCGGTGCGGCTGCCGGGGGCGGGTCATCGGTTCCTGGTCAACCCCTATGGCCTGCTGTTCGAGGAGATCACGGCCTCCTCCCTGGTGGCCGTGGATGCGGGCGGCGAGCCGGCGCAGCCGACCAGCTGGCCGGTGAACCCGGCGGGCTTCGTCATCCATTCCGCGGTGCATCTGGGCCGCGCCAACGCCGCCTGCGTGATGCACACCCATACCTTGGCGGGCATGGCGGTGGCGGCGCAGAAGGGCCGGCTGCTGCCGCTGAACCAGATCAGCATGGAGTTCGAGGGGCGGGTCGCCTACCACGACTACGAGGGCGTGGCCGCCGACGACAACCTGGGCGAGCGCGAGCGCCTGGTGCGCGACCTCGGCGACAGCCCGTGCATGATCCTGCGCCATCACGGCCTGCTCAGCGTGGGGCACACGGTGGCCGAGGCCTTCTATTGGATGTGGTACCTGGAGCAGAGCTGCCGCATCCAACTGGCGGCGCAGCAGGGCGGGGCGGAACTGGACATCCCCTCGCCGGCGACGGTGGCACGCACGCGGGCGCAGTTCAGCCTGGGGCCCACCAAGGGCTGGCTGCCGTGGCAGGCGCTGAAGCGCAAGCTGGACCGCGAGCAGCCGGACTACCGGACGTGAGCGCAGGCCTCTCCCCCGGCGCCGGGCATGCGCTGGAACTGGCCGGCCTGACCCGTCGCTACGGCGCCTTCACCGCGGTGCAGGACGTCTCGCTGAGCGTCGCAAGCGGCGAGTTCCTGACGCTGCTCGGGCCTTCGGGCAGCGGCAAGACCACCATCCTGATGATGGTCGCCGGCTTCACCGAGCCCAGCGAAGGCCATGTCCGCCTGGACGGCCGCGACATCACCGTCCTGCCGCCGGAACGCCGCGACTTCGGCATGGTGTTCCAGGGCTACGCGCTGTTCCCGCACATGACGGTGGCGGAGAATGTCGCCTTCCCGCTGCGCGTGCGTGGAATTTCCCGCGCGGCCCGCGACGAGAAGGTGAAGGCCGCGCTGGACCTGGTGCAACTGGACCGCTTCGCCGACCGCAAGCCGGCGCAGCTTTCCGGCGGCCAGCAGCAGCGCGTGGCGCTGGCGCGCGCGCTGGTGTTCGAACCCGCGCTGCTGCTGCTGGACGAACCGCTTTCGGCGCTGGACAAGAAGCTGCGCGGCGAGTTGCAGGAGGAGCTGAAGACGCTGCATCGGCGCATCGGCCGCACCTTCATCAACGTGACGCACGACCAGGAGGAAGCGCTGCGGCTGTCCGACCGCGTGGCCATTCTGGACCACGGCCGGCTGGTACAGCAGGGCACGCCGCAAGACCTGTACGAGCGCCCGAAGACCCGGTTCGTCGCTGATTTCCTCGGCCGCTCGAACTTCCTCGCCGGCACCGTGCGGGAAGTGCGGCCCGGCGCGATGGCGCTGCTGGCCGGCGCCACGCGGCTGGTGCAGGCGGTGCCCGAGGGGTCGCCGCGCCTGGCGCTGGGCGCGCCCGGCGTGCTGGCGCTGCGGCCGGAAAAGATCACGCTGCTGGCGGCGGGCGAGACCGCGGATACCGAGGTCACCGGCGCCATCGCCGCCTGGTCCTATCACGGCACCGGCTTTGCCCTGGCGGTGCAGACCGCCGACCTCGGCCTGCTGCAGGTGGCGCTGCCGGCCTGGCGCGCGCCGATCGCGCCCACCGAGGGCATGCCGGTGCGGCTGGGCTGGCCGGCCGATGCCAGCGTGCCCGTGGCGGAAGACAGCCATGCGGCGTGACCTCGGCTGGTGGGCGCTGCTGCTGCCGGCCTTCCTGATGATGACCGTGCTCTACGTTGCGCCGATCCTGCAGGTTCTCGCGATCTCCGTTACCGAGCCGACGCTGGGCACCGGCAATTACGAACGCCTGCTGAGCAATGCCGGCGTGCAGCGGGTCATCCTGACCACGCTGCGCATTGGCCTGCTGACCACCGGCATCGCGCTGCTGCTGGGCTATGCGCTGGCCTACGTGATCGCGCTGGCACGGCCGGCGGCGCAGCGCTGGTGGCTGCTCGGCGTGCTGCTGCCGCTGTGGATCAGCGTGCTGGTGCGCGCTTTCGCCTGGGTCACGCTGCTGCGCCGGCAAGGCCTGGTGAACCAGGGCCTGCAGGCACTGGGAGCCATCGATTCGCCGCTGCAACTGGTTTGGAACGAGTTCGGCGTGGTGGTCGGCATGGTGCACTACATGGTGCCCTACGCCGTGCTGCCGATGCTGGCCAGCATGCGCGAGATCGACCCGCGTCTGCTGGTGGCGGCGCGCGGCATGGGCGCCTCGCGCGGCATGGTGTTCGGGCGCGTCTTCCTGCCGCTGTCGCTGCCGGGCGTGGTGGCCGCGGCCGTGCTCGTGTTCATCTTCTCGCTCGGCTTCTACATCACGCCGGCCATCCTCGGTGGCGGCAAGACGCTGATGACGGCGGAGTGGATCAAGCTGCAGATCCTGGACCTCGTCCGTTGGGGCATGGGCGCGATGCTGGCGACCGTGCTGGTCGGCGCCATCCTGGCAACGCTCGCGGTCTTCTCCCGCGTGGTGGACCTGCGTCGGCTGTTCGGGGCGCGGGCGTGACCGGCGGCTACGGCGCTGGGCACCTGGCGAAGGCGCTGGCCTGGACCACCGTGCTGTATCTGGTGCTGCCCATCACCATCGTGCTGCCGGTGTCGCTGACCGACCAACGCTTCCTGTCGTTGCCGTATGAGACGCTGAGTCTCCGGCACTACGCCAACATATTCGCCTCGCCCGCGTGGCTCGCCGCCATCTCGCAGAGCTTCGCGCTGGCGGTCGCCTCGACGCTGCTCGCGGTCGTCGCCGGCACGCTCTGCGCCGTCGGTTGCTGGCGGCTGAGCCGCCGCGCCAGCGACCTGGTGCGGGTGCTGATGCTGCTGCCGCTGATCATCCCCAGCATCGTCTATGCCGTCGGACTATACCGGTGGTTTGGCCGCCTGGACCTGCTGGACCGCTTCCTCGGCGTGGCGCTGGCGCATGCGGTCACGGCCATTCCCTACGTCGTCATCACCGTCTCGGCGGCGCTCGCGGCCTTCGATGCGCGGCTGGAACAGGCGGCGCGCGGCATGGGCGCCAGCCTGCCGCAGACATTGCGCTGGGTGATCCTGCCGCGCATCGCGCCGGGCATCGCCAGCGGGGCGATCTTCGCCTTCATCCATTCCTGGGACGAGTTGGTGATGGTGCTGTTCATCACCAGCCGCCAGGTGTTCACCCTGCCGCGCAAGATGTGGGACGGCATCAACGAGAACCTGGACCCGACGATGGCCGCGGTTGCGATGCTGCTGGTCGCCTTCACCATACTGCTGCTGTGGCTGGATGGCGCGCTCAGGCGCCGGCGGGGCGGCGATGCGTAGCTTGCGTGGGGGCGGCGGGCTGGCATACTCGCGGGCAACGACGCTGGTCCTGCAAACGGCATTCAACCTTGCTCCGAAGGGAAGCATGCCGATGCCCCGCGCCCAGGACCCCGACCGATGAGCGACCGCCGGATGCACCTGGTGGCCTATCTCAAGACCGGCCCCACCGCGAACCACCCCGGTGCCTGGCGCCACCCGGAAGCAGACCTGCACGACATCTTCGCGCCGGAGCGCTACGAGCATATCGCCCGCGTGCTGGAAGCCGCCTGCTTCGACGCCTGCTTCTACGCCGACACCTTCGGCCTGCCGGATATCCATGGCGGCAACTTCGACGCCTATCTGCGGAATGGCGGGCAGATCACCTACCTCGACCCGCTGATGGTGCTGCCGCTGATGGCGCGGGTGACCAAGCATATCGGCCTCGGCGCCACGCTCTCGACCACCTTCATGACGCCCTACTACCTCGCGCGCACCATGGCCTCGCTGGATATGATCACCGGCGGCCGCGCGGCGTGGAACGTCGTCACCTCCGCCACCGAGCTGGAGGCACGCAACTTCGGCATGGACGGCCTGCCGCCGAAGGACATGCGTTACGACCGCGCCGATGATGTGCTGCTGGCCTGCGAGGCATTGTGGGACTGCTGGGACGCGGACGCCTTCGTGATGGACCGCGAGCGCGGCGTGTTCATCGACCCTTCGAAGGTGCGCTACGCCGACTATGAAGGCCCGCATGTGCGCACGCGCGGGCCACTGACCATTCCGCGCTCGCCGCAGGGCCGGCCGGTGTACCTGCAGGCCGGGGCTTCCGACCGTGGCCGCGAATTCGCCGCGCGCTGGGCCGAGATGATCTTCTGCACGCCGCACAGCAAGGCGGATGCCATCACCTTCACCGCCGACATCAAGGCGCGCATGGCCAGGTACGGCCGCATGCCGGAGCAGTGCAAGGTGCTGCCCAGCTTCGCCGTGGTGCTGGGCGAGACGCGGGCGATCGCGGAAGCGAAATACCAGCACCTGCAATCCCTGATCGACCCCGATGCGCAGCGCATGCTGAACTCCTCGCTGCTCGGCGCGGACCTTTCCAAGCACAAATCGGTTGCGGACATGACGGCGGTGCAGGGCAACCAGGGCGTCACCGGCTCCACCGACCGCGTGCTGCAATTGATGCGCGACGAGGGCATCAGCTTCGACGAGGCCACCGCCAAGCCGCGCGGCCTGCTGATCGGCACCGCCACCGACGTGGCCGACCAGCTGGAGGATTGGTTCCACGACGGCGCCTGCGACGGCTTCATCGTCTGGCCCACCATCTTCCCCCGCATGTTCGAGGATTTCTGCCGCCTGGTGGTGCCCGAGCTGCAACGCCGCGGCCTGTTCCGCACCGCCTATGCCGGCAGCACGCTGCGCGAGAACCTGGCCAACCCCTGAGGACATGCCGATGACCAAACCCTTCCACCTCGGCTGGTTCCTGCAGGGCTCCTCCGTCCAGGCCTGGGGCGAGCCCTGGACCGGCACCATCGGCCAGGATTGGCGCGTGCCGGAGCTGTTCTGCGACCTGGCGCGCGCGCTGGAACGCGCCTGCTTCGACTACGTGCTGATCGAGGACAGCAGCTATGTCGGCGAGAGTTTTGGGGGCTCGCGCGAGATCTACCTGAAGCACGGGCTTTCGGTGCCGCGGCAAGACCCCAGCATCATGGCCACGCTGATGTGCGCTGCGACCAAGCGCATCGGCATCGTGCCCACGCTGTCCACCTTCGCCTATCCGCCCTACCTGTTGGCGCGGCTGGTGGCCACGCTTGATCAGGTTTCCGCGGGCCGCATCGGCTGGAACATGGTCACCGGCAGCAGCGACTTCGCGGCGATGAACTACGGCATGCCCGGCATGCCCGAGCACGACCTGCGCTACGACATGGCCGACGAGTACATGCAGGCGGTCAACGCGCTATGGGACAGCTGGGAGCCT
>CAIMOR010000508.1 GCA_903843125.1 uncultured Rhodospirillales bacterium | reverse complement strand
CGGCGGCGGCGGTGGCGCGGCCACCACGGTCGCCTCGGCATCGCGCACCAGCATGCCGCTGGCATCGGCGGGCTCCGAGGCGGCGGCGCGGATCGCCACCGCGAAGTCGGCGGCGGTGGTGAAGCGGTCCGCCGGGCGCTTGGCCAGGGCGCGCACCATCACCTGGTCGAAGGCGCGCGGCGCGGTGACGCTGAGCTGGCTCGGCGGCGTCGCCTCGGTGTTCAGCGCCTTGTGCAGCACGGCCGTGTAGCCGCCGGCGAAGGGCTTCTCCGCGGTCAGCAGCTGGTACAGCACCACCCCGGCGGCCCAGAGGTCGGCGCGGCTGTCCACCGTCTCGCCGCGCAGCTGCTCGGGCGCCATGTAGCTCGGCGTGCCCATCACGGTGCCGACCTGCGTCATCGAGGAGTTCTCGATCCGCGCGATGCCGAAATCGGCGATCTTGACCATCAGCCCGCCGGTGCCGTCCGGGCTCAGCATGATGTTGGCCGGCTTGATGTCGCGATGCACCACGCCGCGGGCGTGCGAATAGGCCAGCGCGCCGAGGATCTGGTTCATCAGCCGGACGATCTCCGGCAGCGGGAAGCGCTCGTCGCGGTCGAAGTAGGACTTCAGCGTCCCGCCCTCGACGTATTCCATCACGATCCAGGCGCAGCTCTCGTTCTCGCCGTAGTCGTAGACGCCGACGATGTTCGGGTGCGCCAGCCGGCCGGCGGCCTGCGCCTCGCGGCGGAAGCGGGCATGGGCGTCCTGCGCCTCGGTGTCGTCCACCGGCGGGCGCTGCACCACCTTGATGGCGACGCGGCGCTCGATGTTGCGGTCCAGCGCCTCGAACACCACGCCCATGGCGCCGCTGCCCAGCCGGCCGCGCAGCGCGTACTTCGCGGCAAGTTCCGGCGGCAGCGGCTGCGGGATGGTTTCGGATGGCATGCCCCGATAGTGCCTACAAAGCCACGCGGCGGCCATCGCCGATCAGCGCGAAGGGCGCCCAGAAGAAC
This sequence comes from uncultured Rhodospirillales bacterium, assembly GCA_903843125.1. GTDB lineage: Bacteria > Pseudomonadota > Alphaproteobacteria > Acetobacterales > Acetobacteraceae > CAIMOR01. Next base: position 7,956 of record CAIMOR010000508.1, on the reverse strand, counting down.
GGGTGGGCGAATTCGGCTGGCAGCGCCTTGCCGGCTTCCTCCAAAATCAGCAGCTGCGCCCCGCGCAGCGACGCCGCCGAGGAGGCGCCGCCCTGCTGGCGCCGCAGCGAATCCGCCACCGTCAGCGCCGCGGCGGTGTCGTCCACCGCCCAGTGCGTCACCATCAGCCCACGGGCGCCGGCGTAGAAGAAGGCGCGCGCCAGGCCGGACAGTGCCTCGCCGCCACCGGCGCCGCCGGGGCCGCCGGTGTTGCAGGCCGAGAGCACCACCAGGTCGGCGTTCAGCTTCAGCGCCAGCAGGTCGCTGGCCGGGATGAAGGAGGTGCTGGCATCCGCCGCGCCGGCCTGTGGCGAAACCACGATGGACGGCTCCGGCAGGCAGGACAGCTCGCCCGGCAGCAGCGCATGGGTGGCCAGGTGCACCACGCGGTACTGGTCCAGCCCGGCGCCACGCAGCGCCGCGCCGGTGAACTCGGCGCCCAGCTTCACGTCGTGCGGCCCGGCGCCGGTCAGCTGCTGCGCCGCCTGCACCTCCACGCGCGTGCCCGGCAGCCGGCCGAGCCCGGCGGCGAGCCGCGCGTCGCTGGCGCAGCGGTCCGGCGGGAAGCTGCGCGCCAACTGCGCCGCGCTGGCCGGGGTGAAGTCGCCGAAGCCGGCATAGGCGTGCGGCGCGTTGCTGCCGATACCGGCGCCGCGCAGCGTCACCAGCGTTTGCGCGGAGGGCACATGCACGATGGCGTGGCGCCGGATCAGCCACGGTGCGCCCTGCAGGTGGTCGGCCTCGGCCGGACCGGTCAGCAGCAGGCCGAAGGGCAGCGCCAGCAGCGGGCCGTCGGGCGCCACCACCAGCGTGGCGGCACCGGCCAGCGGCGCCTCCATCGGCGCCAGCAGCGCCTGGTACAGCGCCTGGGCGGGGGCGGGGTCGAAGCGGCCGGGGGCGCCATCCGGCGTCGCCGCGCCGTCGCGCACCGCCTGCACCAGCCGGCCCAGCTCGGCCTCGCCCTGGTCGATGCGGGCGACATGCACCTGCCCGGCGCGCAGCAGCATGGCCCAGCCGTGGTCGCGGCCCAGCAGCATGCTGAGCAGCCCCTCGTTCGGTGCCAGCGCGGCCAGCACCTGCGGCGCGTCGGTGGCGGCCAGCAGCAGTTGCCGATAGCCCGGGGCGGCGGCGGCCACCTCGGCCTCGGCCTCGGCGCGGGCCTGCTGCGCCGCGGCGATGCGCGCATCCAGGTCGCGGCCGCCGGCATCGCGCTCGCCGAACAGCAGGCGCAGCGCCTGGTCGCTGTCCTGCAGCCGGCGCACGGCTTCGGCCACCTTGGCGTCGCCGCCGGCGGCGCCCAGCCGGGCACTGGCCTGCTGCACGAAGCGCGCGGTGCCGCTGCGCTGCGCCAGCTGGGTGGCGGCGAACATCTCCGCCAGCAGCGCCGGCGCATTGGCCGGCAGCGCCAGGGATTCGGCGTGCAGCGCGTCCAGGTAGGGCACCACCAGCTCCACCGGCAGGCCGATCTGCCGCGCGCGCAAAATGGCGGCGCCGGTGCGGAAGCTGGCCAGCGCATCGGCCCGCCTGCCATTGGCGGCGCGGCGGGCGCCGGTCAGGAACAGCGTCACCGCTTCCGGCCGTTCGCCCGGCACCGCGATGGCGAAGCGGCGGGACGCCTCCTCCAACTGCCGCGCGGCCTGCTCCTGCTGGCCCAGCCGGGCGGAGGCGGTGGCCTCGGTCCGCAGCGCGCGGGCCACCATCAGCCCCGGTTGCAGCCCGGCGCGGCGCAGCACGGCGCGGCTTTGGGCCAGCAGCGCCGGCGCCTCGGCGGCACGGTCCAGCCGGGTCAGCGCAATGGCCTGGTTGCGCCAGACCTCGGCCAGCCCGAGCACGGCGCCCTGCGCCACCGGGTCGGCCAGCACGTTCACGTCGGTGTCGCGCACGCCGCCGGCGCGGGAGCTTTCCGGCGCCAGCGCGGCATAGGCGGCCTCGGCCTGCTGCAGCAGCGCATAGGCCGCGGCGGCGTCGCCGGTGTTCAGCAGCGCCAGCGCGCGGTAGTGCGCCAGCCGGGCCACGGCGGTGGCATCGGCGGCCTGCGGTGCCAGCGTGGCGGCGCGGGCGAACAGCGCGGCGGCTTCCTGCTGGCGGCCCTGGTTAGAGAGGTTCAGCGCCAGGTGGACCAGCGCGTTGACGGTGTTGGGATTGTCCCGCCCCAGCACGCGTTCCTGCACCGCCAGCGCGGCGCGATAGGCGTCCTCGGCGGCGGCGAAATTCTCGGCCTGGTTCAGCTCCCGCCCCAGCGCCATCAGCTGTTCGTAGCGGCCGACATCGGCGGCGCCGAAGGCCCCGGCGGCCAGCTGCCGCACCGCCTGCTCCAGCGCGGCGGAGCGCGCCTGCGGCTTGGCGCCCTCGGCCGGCACGGGGGCGCCGGAGATCAGCCGTTCCAGCACCGGCAATACGGCGGCGACGCCATCGGCCAGCACCGGGCCATCGGCGCCGGCCGCCACCAGCACCAGGTGCGGCCAGCCACCGGCCCGCCGCGTGCAGGAAAGCAGCCGCGCCGCGGTATCGGTGCCGAGCGTGACCGCCTGCGGCGCGCCGCAGACCAGGCGCTGGTCCAGCCAGGTGCGCCACAGGCCGCCCGTGGCCAGCATGTCCAGCTGCGCCGGGGCGTTGCTGCCGCGCAGCCGCTGCAGGCGGGCGGCGGGCTGGCCCCAGCCGCCGCAGAAAATCTCCTGCCCGCCCAGCACCGGCAGGTCGGCCGGCTGGGTGCCGGCCTGCTGCACCGTGCAGGCCTCGCCCTTGGTGTCGTTGCCGGCGGGGGTGCCGGTGCGCGCCGTGGCGGCGGCGCCGGCCACATAGGCCTCGGGCGGCGGCACGTGGCAGCCGGCCAGCAGCAGCACCAGCAGGGCCGCCAGGCGCCTCATTCGGATTCGGTCTCCGCGACGTTGGGGATGGTGACCTCCGTGGTGTCGATGCGGTTGTTGACCAGCGACAGGTCCACCACCTCCGGCGGCCGCAGCGAGACGAACTGGACGCTGGGCGGCGGCACGCAGTTGATCGAGGCGACCACGCAGCCGTTGATGCGGTAGTTGGATTGCAGCGTCGGGTCGATCGGCCGGGTGATGTCGGCGCTGGCCGCCGCCGCCGAGCCGGGCACGCCGGCCAGCGGCCCGAGCAGCGAGGCCGAGCCGCCGGTGCCCTGGATGCCGACCCGGCCGGCGACGATGGTGCCGCTGGCGATGCCGCCATCCAGCAGCAGGAAGACCGGGCTGCTGCCGGCCGAGACCGCCAGGGTCAGCACGCCGGCGCTGGCGCTGCTGGTGGCGCCGAAGGTACCGGGCGCCTGCACCCCGGGCCGGCGCACCTGCGTGGCCTGCTGGTTGTCCAGCCGGCCGGCGACGTCGGGCTGCACCAGGCCCAGCGGGTCGGCATGGCCGGCGCGGCGCGTGTCGAACACCACGGCGGGGTACAGGCCGGCGGTGCGGGCGTCGATGGTGGTGGTGGCGCCCGCGGTGATGCCGCCGGGGCCGCTGAACACGATGGCGCGGCCGATGGTGGCGACCATGCCATCCAGCACCACGCTGGCGCCACGCAGGCTGGCGCTGTCGGCGGCCAGCGTGCCGGTCAGCACCAGGCTGCTGCTGGCCGAGAGGCTGAACAGCCCGGCGGCCGTCGCCTGGCCGCTGAAGCTGGCGCTGCCGCCCGCGCTGGCGCTGACCGCACCGCCGCTGGCCAGCGTGCCGGACAGGGTCAGCGCACCCCCGGCCGTGAGCGCGGCATCGCCCCCGGCCGAGGCGGTGCCGACCAGGCCGAGGGCGCCGCCGGCGGTGAGCGAAAGGCTGCTGCCGGCGGCCGCGGTGCCGATCAGCACCAGGTCGCTGCCGGCGGCCAGGGTCATCGCGGCGCCGGCATGGGCGGTGGCGGCGCTTGCCAAGGTGAAGGCACCGCCTGCCGCCATGCTGAGCGGGCCGGCCGCGGTGGCGCTGCCGGTCAGGCTGGTGGCGCCGCCGGACTGGGTGGCGATGTCGCCACCGCTGGCCAGGGCGCCCGCCAACGTCATGCCCCCACTGGCGCTGAGGTGCAGCGGTCCGCCGGCACTGGCGCTGCCGGTTTGGCCCAGCGCACCGCCGGCCGAGACGGAGATGTCCGCGCCGGCGCTGACGGTGCCCGCCATGGTCACGTCGCCGCCGGCCTGGAGGTAGAGCTGGCCGCCAGCCTGGGTGGTGCCGAGCAGGGCCACGGCGCCGAAGCTGTTCAGGGTGATGGGGCCGCCGGCCTGGGCGGTGCCGCTGAGGGTGATGCCGCCGCTGCCGGCCAGGGCGAGATTCCCCGCCGCGCTCAGGCTGCCGCCGACCGCGATGCTGGCCGCGTTGAGCGCCAGGGTGCCGCCGCTGCCGACGCTGCCGGGCACCGCCAGGGCGCCATCGGCGTTCAGCGTCAGGAAGCCGTCCGCGGAGACGGGGCCGGCCACGCTGAAGCCAAGCCCGCGCAGCGTGCCGCCGCCGACATGGCTGGCCCCCAGCGTGGCGAAGCTGTTGGCTTCCGGCAGGCTGACCTGGCCGCCGGCCTGCACCGTCAGCGTGCCGGTGGTGATGACGGCGCCGGCCTGCTGGATGATGGCGTCGGCCGAGACCAGCGCCACCAGGCCGCCCACCGCGGTGATCGGGCCGGACAGCACCAGGTCCGGCGGGTCGGTCAGGCGGATGGTGCGGCCGGTGCCGGCGGTGACGCTACCCACGGTGAAGCGGTTGCCGGCATTGTCCAGCAGCACGTCCTGCGCCGCCACGGCGGTGACCAGCCCCATGCTGACCGGCGCGGCGCTGCCCAGCACGCTGCCGCCGCTGCGCAGCTCCAGCGCCGGCAGGCCGGCCACCGTTGTGGCGCCGGTGATGGTGATGTCCCCGGCGACCGCCGAGCCGCTGGCCATGGTATCGCCAACCCGCAGGCGCGCGATCGGGCCGATGCGCGCCAGTTCGCCGCCATCCAGCGACAGCGTGCCGGCGGCGCTGCCGCCGAGCGTGACGCCGCGACCCGGCGTGATCGGCGAAAGCCACAGCCAACCGCCCGGCGCGGCGAGCGAGCCGCCGGGCTGGATGCCGATGTCGTCCACCTGCAGCTGCAGGGACTGCACGCCGATGCCGGCATTGCCGACGCTGACCGCGCCGGTGACGGCCAACTGCGCCACGTCGCTGCGCACGCTGAGCAGGTTGCCGGCCGAGAGGTCCGCCAGCGCGTAGATCCGGTTGGTGCTGCCGCCGGGGTCCAGCGAGAGGCTGCCGCCGGCCGAGCCGGTCAGGCTGTCCACCACCAGCGTGGCGCCGCCCTCCTGGGTGACGCTGCCCAGTGCCTGCACGGCAAGCTGGCCGGTGCGCGCGGTGGCGGCATGGCCGAAATCCACCGTGCCGCCAAACGTGATATCGGCAGCGGTGGCGCCCAGCGTGGTGCCGCCCAGCACCACCTGCGTCGCCGCCGCCGCGCTGCTGCCGATCCGGCCGATCTCCAGGCTGTCCAGCGCCAGGGCGCCGCTGGCGCTGCGGCCGAGGATCATGTCCCGCCCGGCGCTGAACGGGCCGATGGCGATGACGCCGCCGGGCGCCCGCAGGCCGCCCAGGCTGGTGATGTCCAGGTCGTCGGCCGCCACCTGCAGCGTGCGGCCGCTGCCGACCGAGACGATGCCGTTGACGCTGTACGGCAGCAGCGCAGCATCGGTGACGGTGACGTTGAAGTCGCCGCCGACGCTGAGCGTGCCCAGTTCGGCGAAGGCCACGCCACTCTGCCCGGCGGCGTGCGGCACCTCCACCAGGGACGTCGTGGCGCCGAGCGCACCCTGCAGCCGCCGCCCATACAGCAGCCCGCCGGCATTGATCGCCAGCGCGCCGCCGCTGGACTGCACGTCCACCACGCCGTCGCTGCCGCTGCCCGCGGTGCCGACCACGCCGCCGATGCCGATGCCGCCCGGCGCGGCGAGCGCGACATTGCGCTGAGCCACCCAGCTGCCGCCGAGCAGCAGCGCGTTGCCCGCGCCGGTGACGCTGGCGCCCAGGTCCCGCCCCGCGGTGTGGCTGCCATCCAGCACGGTGCCGATGGCGCCGATGGTCAGCGTCAGGTCGCGCCCCGCGGTCAGCGCTGCGGTGCCGGTGGTGCTGCCGGCGGCGGCGCCGAGCACGATGTCGCGCGCGCCGATGCTGCCGCTGAGGCTGAAGCTGCCGCCCGGCAGGGTCAGCGTGGCGTCGGCCGGCGCCCGCAGCCCGGCCTGCACGCTGCCGGCGAGCGTGGCGGCCACGGCGCCACCAGCGGTGCCGATGCCGATGCCATCGGCGGCCGCCATGCTGCCGGTGCCGGCCTGCGCCAGCGTGCTGCCGGCGGCATTGCCCAGCGTGATGCTGATGGCGCCTGGCAGGCTGGCGCTGCCGGCCTGCATGGCGCCGGTGTTGGTCAGCTGGGTGGCGCCCACCACCAGGTCGCCGCCCGAGGTGCCGATGCCGGAGGTCAACGTGCCGTCATTGGTCACGCCCAGCGCGCTGGCGGTGATGCCGAGCCGACCCGCCGCGGTGATGCTGCCGCCCGTCTGGTTCCACAGCCCGGTCGCGCTGCTGGTGATGCTGATGTCACCCGGCAGCGTGGCGCTGCCGGCGGCGATGCTGCCGCTGTTGATGACGGCGCCGCCGTTCAGCGTGGCCGAGCCGCCGCCCGCGCCGGTGCCGGCGGCCAGCGTCCCGGCATTGCTCAGCGCTTCGCCATTGCCCTGGCCGTAGTAGAGGTTGCGCCCGGCCGAGATGCTGGCGCCGGCCTGGTTGTCGATGCTGGTCTGCGCCCCCAGCGTGACGTCCTGGCCGGCGACGATGCTGCCGGTGGCGCTGTTGGTGATGCCGGTGCCCTGCGCGGTCAGGCTCACGCTGCCGCCGCTGATGGCGGCGTTGTTGCCGATGCCGGCACCGGTCGCCACCAGTTGCACCAGGTCCAGGCTGCCACCGGCGATGGCGGCGTTGGCCACCAGGCTGTCGCCGGTCAACGCGATGCCGTTGCTGGCCGCCACGGCGGCCGAGACGGTCAGCGCCCGGCTGGTCGTCAGCGTTGCGTCGCCGCCGGTGGCGTTCACCGCATGGGTCGCGGCCGCGCCGGCATCGGTGGTGCCGAGGAGCAGCGTGTCGAAGGCGTTGGCGCTGCTGCCCAGCAGCACCTGCTGGCCCTGCGCCGCCAGCCCCGCCACGTTCAGCCGCGTGCCCGCCACCTGGGTGATGCCGCCGGCGCTGGCCAGTTCCAGCACCTGCACGCGGTCGCCATCGAAGCTGCCGGTGTTGCGCAGGTCCACATTGCCGGCCACCGCGATGGCGCCGCCGGCATCGGTGCCGATGCGCAGCCGCGCCGCCGGGCTGCCGGCGCTGCCGATCAGCGCCAGCTCCGCGCTGTCCAGGCTGAAGCCGGCCGGTGTTGCGGTGGTGCCCAGCGTGATCGGCTGGGCGGTGCCGAGCGGATGCAGCCGGATCAGCCCGCCCGGCGCCTGTAGCCGCGCCGCCAGCGCCAGGTCGTCGGCAACCAGGGTCAGGCTGCCGGCCGTGGGCACCGCCACCGCCGCGTTCACCGCCAGCTGCACGACGCTGCTGGTCAGCGCCAGGTCGCCGCCGGCGGTGATGCCCCTGGTTGCGTCCGCCGTGCTGCCGTTGATGGCGCCGATGGCGTTGCCGCTGGCGTCCAGCGTGATGCCGCCGCCCGCGGTCGCGCTAAGGCCCGAGGTGGTCAGGGCGCCGGCGGTCTGCGTGATGGCGCCGCCGGTCAGCAGCTCCAGCGTCGTCGTGCCGGCGTTGAAGCTGCCGCCCAGGGTGATCGCGCCGCCCGCGGCATCGCCGATCAGCAGCCGCGCCGCATCCACCAGGCCGCCCGTGGTGCCGGTGACCGAAAACTGCCCGGCCACGGTGGCGCCCAGGCTGACCGCCAGGCCCGGGCTGTAGGCCTGCAGCCGCACCAGGCCGCTGG
>CAIMOR010000507.1 GCA_903843125.1 uncultured Rhodospirillales bacterium | reverse complement strand
GCCACTTGCGCTCCACATCGTATTCGCGGGCGTAGCCGAAGCCGCCATGGGTTTGCAGGCAGGCTTCGGCGGCCTGCCAACTGGCTTCGCTGGCGAGCATCTTCGCCCAGTTCGCCTCGGGTCCGCAGGGCACGCCGGCGTCGAACATCGCCGCCGCCTTTCGCACCATCAGTTCGGCGGCTTCGGTGGCGATGTGGGCGCGGGCGATGGGGAACTGGATCGCCTGGTTCTTGCCGATCGGGCGGTCGAACACCACGCGCTCATTGGCGTAGTCGGTGGCCTTCTTGACGAACCAGCGGGCGTCGCCCAGCCCCTCATGCGCCACCAGGATGCGTTCGGCATTCATGCCGTCCAGGATGTAGCGGAAGCCGCGCCCCTCGACGCCGATCAGGTTCTCGGCGGGCACGCGCAGGTTGTCGAAGAAGACCTCCGTGGTGTTGTGGTTCACCATCGCCTTCAGCGGGCGGATTTCCAGGCCTCGCCCAAGGCTCTCGCGGATATCCACCAGGAAAACGCTGATGCCGTCTGTCTTCGTGGCGCTGTCCTCGCGCGGCGTGGTGCGCGCCAGCAGCAGCATCAGGTCGGAATGCAGGGCGCGGCTGGTCCAGACTTTCTGGCCGGTCACGACGTAGTGGTCGCCATTTTGCACCGCACGCGTCTTGATGCGCGTGGTGTCGGTGCCGGCGGTGGGTTCGGTGACGCCAAACGCCTGCAGCCGCAGCTTGCCGCTGGCGATGCCTGGCAGGTACTGCTTCTTCTGCCGGTCGTTGCCGTGCCGCAGCAGCGTGCCCATGATATACATCTGCGCGTGGCAGGCGCCGGCGTTGCAGCCGCTGGCGTGGATCTCCTCCAGCACCACCCCGGCCGCGCGCACCGGCAGGCCGGCGCCGCCGTATTCCTCAGGAATCAGCGCGCCGAGGAAGCCGCTTTCGGTCAGTGCGTTCACGAACTCGGTCGGGTAGGCCTCCCGCGCTTCAAGCTCTCGCCAGTACGCGCCGGGGAAGCCGGCGCAGATGCGGCGGACGCTGTCGCGAATCTCGGGCCAGTCGACGCCGATGGTCAGCGCCGGCATGTCGCCGGCGGCCTGCGTAGCCATTGTCTTGGACTCTCCGTGTTGCCGGCATTCAAAACCCGGGCACGGGGAGCGTCAACGCGGCTGCAGCCGGGCAACCAGGCGGAAGCGTTCGCAGTACAGCATCATGTCCGGTGCAAAGCGCCCGAGCCGGCGGAAGTAGCGCTCATGCGCCTGGCGCCAGTGGGCCAGGCTGCGGTCGCCCTCGCCCTCATCATGCGCAAAGGCGGCGTCGACCTGGTCGAAGTGGCGCTGGGTGTACTCCACCGTCTCGATCACCGCGGCGGGGACGCCGGCGCCATCCAGCACGACCGCCAACTCACCTACTGTCGAAAGCGGGCCATCCACGGCGGCCGAGCAGGTGGCGGTCTTCCGCCCAGCCAACACCAGCGCCAGCAGTTCGTCGGCCAGGGCGGGGCTGTCGCCGAAGCTGAAGCGGGTCAGCCCGGCCCATTCATCGGGCAGTGTCATTTCGGCAGCTTGCCACGGGCGCACGAAAAAGGCGCGGGGGACGTGACTCCCCGCGCCCTTCGTCAGCCTGACGGACCCGTCAGGCCGCCTGCTGCTCCGGCTGCACCTGCTGCAGCTGCGGCCGGCCGTTCTGCACCTGGATCCGGCGCGCCTTCAGCGATTCCGGCACCACGCGCTTGAGCGAGACGTTGAGCAGCCCGTGTTCCAGGTTGGCACCGTCAACCACCATGTGGTCGGCCAACACGAAGCGGCGCTCGAAGGCGCGGGCGGCAATGCCGCGGTACAGGAAGGCGCGGCCCTCCTCGCTCTGCTGGGTGCGGCCGGCGATGGTCAGCGTGTTGTCCTTCGCCGTGATCTCCACGTCATCGGGGCCGAAGCCCGCCACGGCCATGGTCAGCACGTAGCTGTCTTCGCCCGTCTTCTCGATGTTGTAGGGCGGGTAGGACTGGCTGGCCTCGGCGGTGCCGCGAGCGGTTTCCAGCTGACGCGCCATACGATCGAAGCCGATGGCGGTGCGGAACAGGGGAGAGAAATCGAGAGCGTTCATGGCTTGGAGCCCCTTCAAGAAGCAAGGTCCGGTTGTGCCTGCGGCCACTGTCCCTGCCGCCCCCATTCGGGCCGCGTCAGGTCGGTTGCCGCGCCGAGGCCCCATCAGGGCGCCCCGGTAGACCGCCAATTGGAAAGCGCCGGCGCCCCTTTCAAGGGGGCCCGGCGCCTGGTTCCACAGCCCTTTTTTACAGGCTTACTTCTTGTTGCGCGCGCCCAGGCTGATGCCGGCGAACTTCTTGTTGAACTTGGCGACCTGGCCGCCGGTGTCCATCACGCGCTGCACGCCGGTCCACGCCGGGTGCGACTTGGGGTCGATGTCCAGCCGCATGCTGGTCACGGACATGCAGGACCGGGTGGTGAACTCGGTCCCGTCGGTCATCGTGACGTGGACGTCGTGATATTCGGGATGGATATCGGGCTTCATGGTGAACTCGTCGGGCATGGCGCTGCCGAAGGCGACCGGCGACGCGGGAACGGGGCGTATAAGGGAAGCCGGCGGAGGGCGCAACCGCCGAGGGGGCCCAAAGTCAGTGCCGGCCGTGGCCACCATGGCCGCCGCCGACATGGGCGAAGTGGCCGGCGGCAAAGCGGCCCCCGGCGTAGCGGCTGGGGAAGCCGCCGCGGCGGAACCCGTGATGGCCGCCGATGCCGACAAACCCGGCATAGACCCCTGGCCCATACCAGCCACCCCAATAGGGCGCCAGGTCGTAGGGACCCATATCGGCGATGATGACCGGGGGCGCCACCCACGGTGCTTCGGTCGGCGCCCAGGGCGGCCCATGGACGCCCTCATGTCCCTCCAACGCCACCTCGGGCGAGGGGGTGACGCCGCTGCAGCCGGCAAGCTGGCCCGCCAAGGCCAGTACCGGCAGGAGAATCAGGACCCGGTGCATCGGGTCAGTCGATCGCATCGCCGATGGCATGGATCGGCGCGCCGATCGGCTTGCCGACCACCGGCACGACCTCGATGATGTCGCCGGCCGCACGGAACGGCAGCGCCACCAGGCCGCAGCCGGAAAGCAGGACACAGCAGGCCAGGGTGAGGAGGAGCTTTTGCATCCAGGCTGAACGCGGCGGCGACCCCGCGGTTTGACCGACCGGTCGCCCGGCGCCAATGCTCCGCCGATGAACATCCTTTCGATCCAAAGCCAGGTCGCCTGGGGCCATGTCGGCAATGCGGCCGCGGTGTTCCCGCTGCAGCGGCTGGGCGCCGAGGTGTGGCCGGTGCCGACGGTGCTGTTCAGCAACCATCCCGGCCATGGCGGCTTCCGCGGCCAACCGGTGGCTCCGGCGCTGATCCGGGATCTGGTCGCCGGCATCGAGGAGCGCGGCGCGCTCTCGCGCTGCGACGCGGTGCTGGCCGGCTACCTCGGCAGCCTGGAGACCGGCGCCGCGGTGCTGGAAGCGGTGGCGCGGGCCAAGGCGGCCAGCCCCGCCGCCTGGTTCTGCCTGGACCCGGTGATCGGCGATGCCGGCCGGGTCTATGTCCGCCCGGGCATTCCCGAATTCCTGCGCGACCAGGCGCTGCCGCTGGCGGACCTGGCGACGCCCAACCAGTTCGAGCTGGAATGGCTGACCGGCCGGCCCGTCGGCACGCTGGCCGAGGCCAAGGCGGCGCTGGGCCGCCTGCAAGCGCTGGGGCCACGCTGCGTGCTGGTGACCAGCCTGGCGGTGGCGGATACGCCGGACGGCAGCCTGGACCTGCTGGCCGCCGAGGATGGCGCCTGCTGGCGGTTGCGGACGCCGCGTCTGGCGCAGCATTTCTCCGGCGCCGGGGACACCATTGCCGCGCTTTTCCTGTTCCACCGGCTGGCCACCGGCAGCGCCCGGCTGGCGCTGGAAGCCGCGGCGGCCAGCACGCACGGGCTGCTGCGCCGCACCGCCGAGGCCGGTGCGGCGGAATTGCTGACCGTGGCGGCGCAGCAGGAGTTCGTGGCGCCGAGCTGGCGCTTCAGCGCGGAGGCATGCTGAACCGCGCCGGCCGCTTGCCCGTGTGGGGCGGCATCTTCGGCACGGCGAACCGGCGTACCTGGCCGAAGCCGGAACGTCGGGCGCCAGGGAGCCATGCCGCAGGGGTAACCGGGGCGGCCGGGGTACGGCCGGCTCAGAAAGCCGCGCGCACCCGCGCACCGAGGACCACGGCCGGGCCGCGGTCCGCGTTGTAGGCGGGGTTCTGCACCAGCTGCAGGTTCACCGCGGCGTTCAGGCCGGGGTAGAGCTTGGCATCATAATAGGTCTCGATCACCGCTTCGGGCCGGTAGCGCAGCCGGCCGTCGCCGGTGATGAAGCCGATGCCGCCAGCTTCGAGGAAGCGCTGGTGGGAGCGGGAGATGCCGCCCAGGTTGAAGCCGAGGCCGATGGTGTCATCGGGCCTGTTCCAGCGCAGCCCGTTCATCGCCAACCCGGCCGAGGTGGACCAGTCCTGCTCGGTATACATCCAGTTGCGGCGCAGGCCATCGTTCCAGCCCAGCCGCAGGAAGGCGCCGAGCACATCGGTCAACTCCTGCTCGGCGTTCAACGCCAGGTTCGGCTTGACGCTGCGCTGCTGGGCCGCGATGGGCGGGTCGATGCCCAGCTGCACCGCCGCGGTCATCGCTTCCCAGGTCGGCGCACGGGTGGAGGAGGCGCCGGCGATGAGGCGCACCGCCCCGGGCCGGTTGCTGCCGAGGCGCCAGAAGCGGTCGACCTCGGTCAGGGTCTGGTAGCCCTTGAAGATCTGCTGGTCGAGCGCCAGGCCGTTGGCACGCTTGGAGATCATGAAGGCGCCCTGGCGCACCGCCCAGGTGCCGTCCTCCCATTCCACCACAAGGCCGTTGGTGAAGCCGCGGGCGTCGGCCGCGTAGTCGAAGCCGGCGGCGCCGACCATGCCCCAGCCCAGGAACTGGCTGCGCGCGTCGTGCGCGTAACGGTTGTCGTCGAAGAAGTCCCAGACCGAGACCTTGCCGGCGGTGATGGTGATGCGTTCCCGCGCCAAGGGGCCGGCGAAGCGCATCGGGTCGGGGTCGGACCCCTCGGCGTCGTAGGACAGGTCGATGGTCTGGCGAATGAAGGCACGGCTGACCAGCACGTAGGGGTCGCGGCTGCCCAGGCGAAAGGCCTCGTTGTTCGGGAAGCTGGCGACGCCGACGGCATTGGACATGCCGAAGCCCCGCGTCATCATCGGCACCACCACGGCCTCGGCGTTGTCCCACAGCCGGCGGCCGATGACGAGGTCGATGCTCTCGGTGTTGCGGAACACCGGCCGCGCATCCAGGCTGGCAGGTCCCTGGTAGGGCGAATGCATCCGCAGGTGGCCCTGCAGGATCGTGGTCATCTGGCCGCGCAGGAACCAGCCCTGCTCCTCCAGCTTCGCCAGCCACTCCTCAGCGCCGGAAATCGCGCTGTCGAGGTTGGGCTGGTAGATCGGCGCGGCAACGCTGCGCTGCGCCTGCGCTGGCAGGGCAGTGAGCGTCAGGGCCGACAGCAGGCCGAGCAGGACGAGGGCGACCAGGCCCGGGAGGCGTGACGGTTTGCGGAACATACCTTCCCCTGCCGCAAAAGCTCTCGGCTTGGCAAGGCGAGGGCGGGGCGCCGCCGAAATTTCACGGCGGCGTGCGCCGGGCCCGCGGCGGCTGCATGATCCGGCAGCGTATATAACGGTTTTGTGAAGCAGTGGCACGGGCTTTGCTGATCTGGGGCATGGCGCAGAACCCCTGCGCAGCAGCCAGGGGCCGTTGGGGCGGGCCCTGCTGAGCCACCATCCCCGCTAGGACCAAATCTAATGAGGATTTTCTCCGTCGCCTTGGCGGCCATGTTGACGGTGGCAACCGGAACTGCCTTCGCCCAGAGCCAGGAAGGCAACGCCGGCATCCGGCCCTCCGGCTTCAGCGACGACAGCATCGGCTACCGCTATGGCTCCGGCTTCCGTGAGCCTGGCGTCACCGACAGCCGCCATGCCAACGGCATCGACATTCCGAAGCACATCCTGAACCTGCAGCATGTCGACGGCGGGACCATGTGGTCCAACTTCATCAACGTCGACTTCCTGTTCTCGTCCTCGCGCGACCCGGCGGCCGGCGGCATCCACCGCGGCGCCATGGAGGTCTACGCGATCTACCGTGGCGACCTGAGCCTGAACCAGGCGCTGCACACCAATGCCTTCTCGGTCGGCAATATCCTGCAGGACGTGACCCTGCAGATCGGCGGCGACATCAACACCAAGAACACCCAGTTCGCGCCGCAGAAGGACCTGATCGTCTTCGGGCCGGATTTCCACTGGAACATCCCCGGCGGCTTCCTCAGCACCGCCTTCCAGGTGGCGCATGAGTGGAACCAGAACGGCATCGTCGGCAAGGGCGTGAACTTCGCCCCGACGTGGGAAATCGAGGCCGTCTGGTCGGTGCCGCTGACGTTCACCCGCCTGCCGCTGAGCTTCGAAGGCTTCTTCAACGTCGTCGGCCCCAAGGGCCGTGACGGCTTCAACGCCAGCACCAAGGTCGAAATCCTGACCGAGCCGCGCCTGACGCTCGATGTCGGCGCGCTGGCCTTCGACCGCCCGCACAAGCTGGACCTGTCGATCGGCTACCAGTACTGGCTGAACAAGTTCGGCAACAACGCCACCAACGTGCCTGGCTCCATCGCCAGCACCGCCTGGTTCGGCGTCCGCTACCACTTCTGAGCGGTTGCTGGTTCGATGACCGTGGCGGGCGGCGCGCGAGCGTCGCCCGTTGCGTTTGAGGCTGTTGCTTGCGGGGGGTCTGCCTGGCAAGGCAGGCTGCTGCGGCAGGCAAATGCCTCGGCTGATGCCTAAATCGCGAGCGTCGGTTGGCTTTTATGAACTGATGCGTGCCTGATACGGTTCCCGCAGCCCAGGGCAGGAGTGGACGTGCGCCCCGAGATCCGGTTCCTCCTTGGCGACAGGCCTGTCCGGTTGGCCGGCCTGTCGCCCACGCTGACCGTGCTGGCCTGGCTGCGCGAACAGGCGCGGCTGGCCGGAACGAAGGAAGGCTGCGCCGAGGGCGATTGCGGCGCCTGCACCGTGGTTCTGGGCGAACCCCAGGGCGGCCCTGGTAGCGGGGGAATGCGCTACCGGGCGGTGAACGCCTGCCTGCTGTTCATGCCGGCGCTGGATGGCCGGCAATTGCTGACGGTGGAGCACCTGCGCGGCGCGGATGGTGCCCTGCACCCGGTGCAGCAGGCCATGGTGGAGCATCATGGCAGTCAATGCGGCTTCTGCACGCCGGGCTTCGTCATGGCGCTGTTCGCCCTGTACCAGGGCGGTGGCGGCGTGACGCGGGCGGCAGCCGCCGAGGCGCTGGCCGGCAACCTTTGTCGCTGCACCGGCTACCGGCCGATCCTGGATGCCGCCGTGGCCAGTTGCGCCGCGCCGGCGGAGGATCGCTTCACCGCCGCGGCCGGCGACACGGCCGCGGCGCTACGCGCGCTGGATGACGGCGCGTCACTGGTGCTCGACGCGCCGGGACAGCGCTGCTTCGTGCCCGCCAGCCTGGACGAACTGGCGGCTTTGCGGCTGGAACACCCCGGCGCCGTGCTGCTGGCAGGCGGCACCGACCTTGGCCTGCGCGTCACCAAGCGGCATGAGGTGCTGGAGACCGTCATCAGCCTGGAAAAGGTCGCGGCGCTGCGGGAGGTGGTCTGGCAGGGCGACACCGTTCGGCTTGGCGCCGGACTGACCTATGCCGAAGCGCTGCCCACGCTGGCCGGACTGCACCCCGAATTCGCCGCGCTGGTGCGCCGGATCGGCGCCGGGCAGGTGCGGGAACGCGGCACGCTGGGCGGCAACCTGGGCAATGCCTCGCCGATCGGCGACACGCCGCCGGCGCTGCTGGCGCTGGGCGCCCGGCTGGTGCTGCGTCGCGGCGGCGAGCAGCGGGAGTTGCCGCTGGAGCAGTTCTTCCTGGGCTACCGGCAGACCGCTCTGGCGCCGGGCGAGTTCATCGAGGCGATCCTGGTGCCGCGGCCGGCGCCCGATGCCGTGGTGCGGATCTTCAAGGTGGCCAAGCGCTTCGACCAGGATATCTCCACCTGTTGCGGCGCCTTCCAGCTGCGCATTGTGGACGGCGTGGTGCGGCAGGCGCGGCTGGCCTGGGGCGGCATGGCGGCGGTGCCATGTCGCTCGCCCAATGCCGAGGCGGCTCTGCTCGGGCAGCCCTGGGGCGAGGCCGCGGTGCGCGCCGCCATGGCGGCGCTGGTCGACGACCTGCGGCCGCTCAGCGACTTCCGTGGCAGTGCGGCGTACCGGCTGAAGCTGGCGCAGAACCTGCTGTTGAAGCTGTGGCTGGGAGAGGCCGCATGAACGCCAATGCCGGCCGGCCGCTGGCGCATGAAAGCGGCGTGCGCCATGTCTCGGGCGAGGCGCAGTATGTGGACGACATCGCCGAGCCGGCTGGCTGCCTGCATGCCTTCATCCTGCTGAGCCCGCATGCCCATGCGCGGGTGCTTCGGGTGGACGCCGGCGCGGCGCGGGCCATGCCTGGGGTGGCGGCGGTGCTGCTGGCGGCCGACGTGCCGGGGGTGAACGATGTCGGCCCGGCCTTTCCCGGCGACCCGATCTTCGCCGACGGCCTGGTGGAATATGCCGGGCAATCCGTGCTGGCCGTGGCGGCCGAGACGCTGGCCCAGGCGCGCGCGGCCGCGAAGGCCGTGGTGGTGGCGTACGAACCACTTCCGGCGGTGATGGATATCGACACCGCGCTGGCGGCGGAAAGCTTCGTGCTTCCGACGCAGCGGATGCGGCGCGGCGAGCCGGAAGCGGCGCTGGCCCAGGCGAAGCACCGGCTCAACGGCCGGCATGAGGTGGGCGGCCAGGACCATTTCTACCTGGAAGGCCAGGTGGCGCTGGCGATCCCGGGCGAGGATGACGAACTCCGCGTCATCTCCTCCACCCAGCACCCGACCGAGGTGCAGCATCTGGTGGCGCGCGCGCTGAAGGTGCCGGACCATGCGGTGGCCTGCGAGACGCGGCGGCTGGGTGGCGCCTTCGGCGGCAAGGAGAGCCAGGCCAGCCTCATCGCGGTTGTCGCGGCGCTGGTGGCGGCGAAGACCGGGCGGGCCTGCAAGCTGCGGCTGGACCGCGACGACGACATGCTGCTCACCGGCAAGCGGCACGACTTCCGGATCGACTGGGATGTCGGCTTCGACGACGCCGGCATGATCGAGGGGCTGGACCTGGTGCTGGCCAGCCGTTGCGGCATGTCGCCGGACCTTTCGGCGGCGATCAACGACCGGGCGATGTTCCATTCGGACAACGCCTATTTCCTGCCGAATGTCAGCATCACCAGCTATCGGTGCAAGACCAATATGGTCAGCGCCACCGCCTTCCGTGGCTTCGGCGGGCCGCAGGGGATGATGGGGATAGAGGCGGTGGTGGACGCCATCGCGCGGCACCTGAAGCTGGACCCGCTGGTGGTGCGGCAGCGCAACTTCTACCGCGCCGGGCGCGACACCACGCATTACGGCATGGTGGTGGAGGACAACCCGATAGAGCCGCTGGTGGCGCAGCTGGCGGAGAGCTCGGCCTACCAGGCGCGGCGGGCGGCGGTGGCGGCGTTCAACGCGACGCATTCCTGGCGCAAGCGCGGGCTGGCGCTGACGCCGGTGAAATTCGGCATCTCGTTCACCTTGCTGGCGATGAACCAGGCCGGCGCGCTGGTGCACGTGTACACCGATGGCAGCGTGCAGGCGAACCACGGCGGCGTGGAGATGGGGCAGGGGCTGCACACCAAGATCGCCCAGTTGGTGGCCGACGAGTTCGGGCTGGATATCAGCCGGGTGCGGATCACCGCCACGGCCACCGACAAGGTGCCGAACACCAGCCCGACCGCGGCTTCTTCGGGCACTGACCTGAACGGGCAGGCGGCGCAGCGGGCGGCGCGCACCATCCGCGAACGCATGGCCGCCGTGGTGGCCGAGGGCAGCGGCGTGTCGGCCGACGCCGTGCTGTTCCAGGGCGGCGAAGTGGTGGCGGGCGCGCGGCGGATGAGCTTTGCCGAGGCGGCGAAGCTGGCGCATCGCAACCGGGTCTCGCTCTCCTCCACCGGCTACTACCGCACGCCGAAGATCCACTACGACTACGCGACCCAGCAAGGCCGGCCGTTCTTCTACTTCGCCTGGGGCGCCTGCTGCGCCGAGGTGGAGGTGGATACGCTGACCGGCGAATACCGGCTGCTGCGCGTCGATATCCTGCATGACGTGGGCCGCAGCCTGAACCCCGCGCTGGACCGCGGGCAGGTGGAAGGCGGCTTCGTGCAGGGCATGGGCTGGCTGACCATGGAGGAACTGGTCTGGGACGGCGAGGGACGGCTGCGCACCCATGCGCCGAGCACCTACAAGATACCCGCCACCGGCGATGTGCCGGCCGACCTGCGCGTGGAGTTTTTCGACCGGCCGAACGCCGAGGCGACGGTGCATCGCGCCAAGGCGGTCGGTGAGCCACCGTTGATGCTGGGCATCGCCGTGTTCCACGCGCTGCGCGATGCCGTGGCTGCCTGCGGCGAGGGCCGCGCTGCGCCGCTGGATGCGCCGGCGACACCGGAACGGGTGCTGTTCGCGATCGAGGCATTGCGCGCATGAGCTGGCTCACCGCCCTGGCCGAGTGCGAGGCGGCGGGCCGGCCGAGCGTGCTGGTGACGGTGCTGGCGGCGCGCGGCAGCACCCCGCGGGAGGCCGGCGCCAAGATGCTGGTGGAGGCTGCGGCGCAGGCCGGCACCATCGGTGGCGGCGCGCTGGAGCTGGAGGCCACCGCCATTGCGCGCGCGTTGTTGACCGCGCGCGCCGAGGCGCCGGTGCAGCGGGCCTTTCCGCTGGGGCCGGCGCTGCAGCAATGCTGCGGCGGGCACGCGACATTGCTGTTCGAGCCGATGCGGCCGGTGCAGTTCCAGGTGGCGCTGTTCGGCGCCGGGCATGTTGGCCAGGCGGTGGCGCGGCTGCTGGCGGAACTGCCCTGCCGGTTGACCTGGGTGGACAGCCGGACCGAGGCGTTCCCGGCCGCGCTGCAGCCCAATGCGCGGCGCGTGGTCGTGGCCGAGCCGCAGGGGGTCGTGGCCGGGTTGGCGCCGGGCAGCCACCTGCTGGTGATGACGCATAGCCATGCGCAGGACTACGACATCATCGCCGCTGCCCTGGAGCGTGACGAATTCGCGAGCATCGGCCTGATCGGCTCGCACACCAAACGCGCACGCTTCCTGGCGCGGCTGCGGCGGGATGCGGTGCCGGAAGCAGCGCTGGCGCGGTTGCAATGCCCTATCGGGCTGCCGGGCCTGGCGGGCAAGCTGCCGGCGCAGATCGCCATCTCGGTCGTGGCACGCTTGCTGCAGGAATCCGCGCATGAGCCCGCCCGATTGCCCGACACCGCCGTGAGCAGCGCCGACTGCGCCGCCGCGGGCTGCACCTGCCGGAAGGTCATCGCATGAGCGACGAGGTGGCCATGCGCCGCGCCATCGCCCTCGCCTGTGAAAGCGTGGCGGCCGGCGGGGGGCCGTTCGGCGCCGTCATCACGCAGGACGGCGTTGTGGTGGCGGAGGGCAACAACCGTGTCACCGCCAGCTTCGACCCGACCGCGCATGCCGAGGTGACGGCGATCCGCGAGGCCTGCGCCAGGCTTGGGCGGTTCGACCTGCGCGGCATGGTGCTGTATTCCAGCTGCGAGCCCTGCCCGATGTGCCTGGCCGCGATCCATTGGGCGCGACTGGACGGTGCCTATTTCGCCGGCACCCGCTGGGACGCCGCGGCGGCGGGCTTCGACGACGAGTTGCTGTACCGCGAGGTGGCGGCGCCGCTCGAAGCGCGCCAGGTGCCGACGCGGCCAATGCTGAGCGACGAAGGCAAGGCCCCCTTTGCCGCCTGGTTGGCCAAGCCGGACCGGACCGCCTACTGATGACCGCACGCCTGGCCCTGGTCGGCATCACCAAGCGCTACGGCGCGATGCTGGCCAACAACGACGTGACGCTGAGCGTGGCGCCGGGCGAGATCCACGCGCTGCTGGGCGAGAACGGTGCCGGCAAGTCGACGCTGATGAAGATCGTCTACGGCGTGGTGAAGCCGGATGCCGGCGTCATCGCCTGGGAAGGCGAGCCGGTCGTCATCGCCGACCCCAATGCGGCGCGGGCGCTCGGCGTCGGCATGGTGTTCCAGCATTTCTCCCTGTTCGAGACGCTGACGGTGGCGGAGAACATCGCGCTCGGCCTTGGCAGCACGCAGCCGATGGCGGAGTTGGCGGCCGAGATCCGGCAAGTGGCAGCGCAATATGGGCTGGCGGTGGAGGCCGAGCGGCATGTCCACAGCCTTTCCGTCGGCGAGCGCCAGCGCGTGGAGATCCTGCGCTGCCTGCTGCAGCGGCCGAAGCTGCTCATACTGGACGAGCCGACCAGCGTGCTGACGCCGCAGGAGGCGGACGGGCTGTTCGTCATGCTGCGGCGGTTGGCGGCGGAAGGCTGCTCGGTGCTGTACATCTCGCACAAGCTGGAGGAAATCCGCGCGCTGTGCACCGCGGCGACGGTGCTGCGCGCCGGGCAGGTGGTGGCACGGTGCGACCCGCGGCTGGAGACGGCGGAATCCCTGGCCGAGATGATGATGGGCGGGGCGCTGACCCACACCAGCCGGCCCCCGGCGCAGGTGGGTGCCCCCTGCCTGGCGGTTACGGCGCTGACGTTGGCCGCCGACGAGCCCTTCGGCACCACGCTGCGCGACATCTCGCTGGAGTTGCGCGCCGGCGAAATCCTCGGCGTGGCGGGCGTGGCCGGCAATGGCCAGAAGGAACTGTTGGCCGCGCTGTCCGGTGAACGCCGCGCGGCGGCCGGGGCGGTGCTGCTGCAGGGCCAGCCGATCGGTGCGCTGGGGCCGGCCGAGCGCCGGGCGCGGGGCCTGGCCTTCATCCCCGAGGAGCGCCTGGGTCGCGGCGCCGTGGCCGAGTTCACGCTGGCCGAGAACGCCATGCTGACGCGGCTGGATGCGCGGACCGCACCGCACGGGCTGCTTGACCTGGGCGCGGTGAATGCGCTGGCGGCGCGGCTGGTGGCGCGCTTCGGCGTGCGTTGTTCGGGCATTCTGGCGCAGGGGCGAAGCCTGTCCGGCGGCAACATGCAGAAGTTCATCGTCGGGCGCGAGATCGACGCGCAGCCGAAGGTGCTGCTGGCGGCGCATCCGACCTGGGGGGTCGATATCGGCGCGGCGCTCGCCATCCGCCAGGCGCTGCTGGACCTGGCGGCGGCCGGCGCCGGCGTGCTGGTGGTCAGCGAAGATCTGGACGAGTTGCTCGAGATTGCCGACCGCATCGCGGTGCTGAGCGGCGGGCGGCTCTCGGCCCCGATGCCGGTGGGCGAGACCAGCGTGGAAGGCATCGGCCTGTTGATGGGTGGAGCGGCACATGCGCCTGCGGCTTGAGGCGCGGCAGCAACCTTCGCAGACCATGCAGTGGCTCTCGCCATTCCTGGCGGCGGTGCTGGCCGCGCTGGGCGGTGGCGTGGTCTTCGCGCTGCTGGGACACAACCCGGCCACGGCGTTGGCCACGCTGTTCCTGGCGCCGCTCGCCACGCTTGATGGCCTGACCGAGCTGGGGCTGAAGGCGACGCCGCTGCTGCTGTGTGCCATCGGCATCGCGGTGGGCGTTCGGGCCAATGTGTGGAACATCGGCGCCGAGGGGCAGCTGACGCTGGGCGCCATCACCGGCGGCGGCATCGCGCTGGCCTTCGGTGGCGAGGGCCATTGGTGGACGCTGCCGCTGATGCTGTTCGCCGGAGCGGCCGGAGGCGCCTTCTGGGCGGCGATCCCGGCGCTGCTGCGGACGAAATTCAACGCGCATGAGATCCTGACCACGCTGATGCTGAGCTACGTCGCCATCCAGGTGCTCGGCTGGCTGGTGCATGGCCCCTGGATCGACCCCGAGGGCTTCAACTTCCCGCAGACGCGCATGTTCGCCGACGACGCCATGCTGCCGGTGCTGCTGGAAGGCGCCCGGCTCAACGCCGGCTTCCTGCTGGCGCTGCTGGCGGTGCCGCTGGCCTGGGGGCTGCTGAGCCGCACGGCCGTGGGTTTCCGGCTGCGCACTGTCGGCCAGGCGCCGGCTGCGGCGCGTTATGCCGGGTTTTCAGCCAATGGTGCGGTGTGGTTCTCGCTCGTGCTGTCCGGCGCGCTGGCCGGGCTGGCGGGCGTCTGCGAGGCAGCCGGGCCGGTTGGCCAGTTGCAGCCACTGATGTCGCCGGGCTACGGCTTCGCCGCCATCATCGTTGCCTTCCTCGGTCGGCTGCATCCGGTCGGCATCCTTAGTGCCTCCCTGCTGATGGCGCTGCTGTATCTCGGCGGCGAGCAACTGCAGGTAACGCTGCAACTGCCCATCGCCGCGACGGGGACGATCCAGGGAATGCTGCTGTTCTTCCTGCTGGCAACCGACGTGTTCATCGACCAGCGCCTGGTCTTCACGCGGGGGCCTGCGCATGCATGACGGCTTCGCGCTGATCGCGCTGCTGGTGGCCACGCTGCGCGCCGCCACGCCACTGCTGCTGGCCGGTTTCGGCGAGCTGATCGCCGAACGCTCCGGCGTGCTGAACCTGGGCGTGGAGGGCATGATGCTGGTCGGCGCCGCCGCCGGCTTCATCGCCACCGCGTCCACCGGCAATCCGCTGCTGGGGCTGCTGGTGGCGGCCGCCGCGGGGGCGCTGATGGCGGCACTGTTCGGCTTCCTCACGCTGACCTTGCGGGCCAACCAGGTGGCCTGCGGCCTGGCGCTGACCATCTTCGGCGTCGGCCTCTCGGCGCTGATCGGGCTGCCCTACCAGGGTACGCCGATCACCGGCCTGGCCACGGTCATCTGGCCCGATCTCGACAGCGCCGGCCCGGTGGTGCAGCAACTGATGCTGCTGGACCCGGTGGTCTGGCTGGCGCTCGCCTTGCCCTTCCTGGTCTTCGCCTTCCTGTACCGCACCCGCAGCGGCCTGGTGCTGCGCGCGGTGGGGGAGAGCCACGATGTCGCGCATGCGCTGGGCTATTCGGTGCTGCGGGTTCGCTTTGCGGCGGTGCTGTTCGGCGGCGCCATGGCAGGCATGGGCGGCAGCTACCTCAGCCTGGTCTATACGCCGATGTGGACCGAGAACATGGTGGCCGGCCGCGGCTGGATCGCGCTGGCGCTGGTGGTGTTCTCGGCCTGGAAGCCGCTGTGGCTGGCGCTGGGCGCGGTGCTGTTCGGCTTCGTCACCATCGCGCAGTTCCACGCCGAGGCCTTCGGGCTGGATGTGTCGTCGCACCTGCTTTCCACCTTGCCGTACCTCGCCACCGTGGTGGTGCTGGTGCTGATCTCGCGCGACGCGGCGCGGCTCAAGCTCAACGCGCCGGCCGCGTTGGGCAAGCCGTTCAGCGCCGCCGGCTGAATTCTGAAACCACGAAGGGGACCTGTGCCATGACCATCAACCGCCGCTCTCTGCTGGCCGCGCCGTTGGCGCTGCCGGCGCTCATCGGCAGTGCCCGCGCGGCCGATCCGTTCAAGGTCGGCTATGTCTACGTCTCGCCGATCGGCGATGCCGGCTGGACCTACCAGCATGAGTTGGGCCGCCGTGCGGTCGATGCGGCGCTTGGCGCCGCGGTGAAGACCAGCTTCGTCGAGAACGTGCCGGAGGGCGCCGATGCCGAGCGCGTCATCCGCCGCCTGGCGCAGGACGGCAACCAGCTGATCTTCACCACCAGCTTCGGCTACATGAACCCGACCGAGAAGGTCTCCAAGGCGTTCCCGCGCATCAAGTTCGAGCATGCCACCGGCTACAAGCGCGGGCCGAACTTCGCCACCTACTCCGCGCGTTTCTACGAGGCGCGCTACCTGACCGGCGTCGTCGCCGGGCGGCTGAGCAAGACCGGCATCATCGGCTATGTCGCCGCCTTCCCGATCCCCGAGGTGATCCAGGGCATCAACGCCATGCTGCTGGGCGCGCGCAGCGTTAACCCGGCCGCGACCATCAAGGTGGTGTGGACCAGCAGCTGGTTCGACCCGGGCAAGGAACGCGCCGCCGCCGATACGTTGGTGGCCCAGGGCGCCGACTACCTCACCCAGCACACCGACAGCACCGCCGTGGTGCAGGCCGCCGAGGAGAAGGGCGTGTGGTGCAGCGGCTACGACAGCGACATGCTAAAGTATGGCCCGAAGACCCACACCACCGCGGTGGAGATGCACTGGGACGACTACTACATCGACCGGGTCAAGAAGGCGATGGCCGGCACCTGGACCACCGGCGATGTCTGGGGCGGCATGGCGGCCGGCATGGTCAAGCTCAGCAAGCTGAACCCGGCGCTGCCGGCCCCGCTGGTGGCGGAGCTTGAGGCCAAGACCGCCGACATCAAGTCCGGCAAGCTGGTGGTGTTCAGCGGGCCGCTGAAGGACCAGTCCGGCGCCGAGCGCATCCCGACCGGCAAGGCGATGGCGGATGGCGAGATCCTCGGCATGAACTGGTTCTTCGAAGGCGTGCAGGGCCGCGTCTGAGGCATGTCCGGCGCCCTCTGGCTGAAGGACCCCCTGGCGATTCTGGCCGAGGGCGCCGAGCGTGGCGTGGTGGTGCGGGACGGCATGGTGGTGGAGCTGGTTGCCGCCGGCGCCATGCCTGCCACGCCGGTCGCGCAGACCTATGAGGCCGGGCGGCACGTGCTGCTGCCCGGCCTGATCAACACCCACCATCACTTCTACCAGACCCTGACCCGCGCCTTGCCGGCAGCGCTGGACCGGGAGCTGTTTCCCTGGCTGCAGGCGCTGTACCCGGTATGGGCGCGACTGACACCGGAGGCGCTGGACGCCGCGGTGACGGTGGCGATGGCGGAACTGCTGCTCTCCGGCTGCACCGCCACGACGGACCACCACTACGTGTTCCCGGCAGGGCTGGAGGATGCCGTCGGCATCGAGGTCGCCGCGGCGCGCCGGCTTGGCCTCCGGGTGGTGCTGACGCGCGGCTCGATGAACCTGAGCCGGCGCGATGGTGGCCTGCCGCCCGACAGCGTGGTGCAGGACGAGGACACCATCCTGGCCGACAGCGACGCTGTCATCGCCCGCTTCCACGACCCGGCGCCGGGGGCGATGGTGCAGGTGGCGCTGGCGCCATGCTCGCCGTTCTCGGTCACCACGTCATTGATGCGGGCAACCGCGGCGCTGGCGGCCAAGCGCGGCGTGCGGCTGCATACCCACCTGGCGGAGACCGAGGACGAGGATCGGTTCTGCCAGTCCCGCTTTGGCCTGCGGCCGCTGGACTACCTGGAGGAGAATGGCTGGCTGCACGCCGGCACCTGGCTGGCGCATGGCGTGCATTTCGGCCCCCAGGAATGGCCGCGGCTGGCCAAGGCCGGCGTTTCCGTCTGCCATTGCCCCTGCAGCAACCAGGCGCTGGGCAGCGGCCATTGCCCGGTCTGCGACATGGAGGCTGCCGGCGTGCGGGTCGGCCTGGGCGTCGATGGCTCGGCCTCGAACGACGGCTCCAACCTGATGCAGGAGGTGCGCGCCGCCTTCCTGCTGCAACGTGGCCGCTACGGGGTGGCGAAGGTTTCGCACAAGGATGCGCTGCGCTGGGCCACCGAGGGGTCGGCCGCCTGTATCGGGCGCCCGGAGCTTGGCCGGATCGCGGTCGGCGCCCAGGCCGACCTGGCGCTGTTCACGCTGGACGAGCTGCGCTTCTCCGGCGCCGGCGACCCGCTGGCGGCGCTGGTGCTGTGCGGCGCGCATCGGGCAGACCGGGTGATGGTGCAGGGTCGCTGGGTGGTGGCGGACGGCGCCATCCCGGGCCTCGACCTCGGGGCGTTGATGGCACGGCACGGCGCGGCGGCGCGGCAGTTGTGCGCCTGAGGCCCGTCGGGCCGAGAAACACCCGGCCGGCGGTGAACTAGCGCTGGCCAGAAGCCTGTTCGCAGGTGCAGCATCACGACATGGCAGCCGCACTTCCCGACCCACTCGATGACCTGCTGGCCCGCTTGCGCGAGGCTCGAGCGGCGGCGGCGACCGACCCGTTCGGCGACCCGGTGTTGCTGGTGGCGCTGGCGATCAGCCGCCGGCTGGATGACGGCCGGCTGGACCTGCCCGCACTGGGGGGCATGGTGCAACGCCTGGCCGACGCTGCGGCAGCGGAGCGCGCCAAGCGGCTGGCGCGATATGTCGGCCTGGGAAGCGATGGGGTGGCGCTGGCCACCCTCGCGGCACGGCTGGTGCGGCCGGACCCGGACGACAGCCCGGTGCCCTTCGCGCAGTATCGGGCGCTGGTGGAACGTCCCCGCTTCGCCGCCGTGTTCACCGCGCACCCCACCTTCTCGATGCCGCCGACCACCGGCGCCGCGGTGGCTGCAGCGGCAGGCGGCGCGCCGTTCCCGGCCGGGCTGACGCACCGGCCACAGCCACCGACACTGCAGGACGAGTTCATCCAGGCCGTTGCCGCCATGCAGCGCGGGCGGGACGCGCTGGACACGCTGGCGGCCGCACTTCTGGAAGCGGCCAAGGGCGTCTGGGGCGACCGCTGGACCAGCCTGCTGCCACAGCCGGTCATCCTCTCCAGCTGGGTTGGCTACGATACCGATGGCCGCACCGACATCGGCTGGTGGGACACGCTGCGTCTGCGGCTGACGATGAAGCGGCTGCAACTGGACCGGCTTGCCGCACAACTTGCGCCGCTCGGCGAATGCGCCGGCCCGCTGGCGACCCGCCTGGGCGAAGCCCTGGCCGTGGTGACCGCCCAGCTTGCGGCAGTGCCGATGAAGCCGGAGCCGGCGGCAACGCAGACCTTCGCCAGCCTGCTGGTGGACCAGCGGGAGGCGGCGCTGGTGACGCCGGCACCTTTGCTGGCACTGTTCCCGGCCGCCATCGCCGCCGCACCGGACGACGCGGCACGCCTGACACTGGTGGTGGCGCGCGCCGGCCTGGTGGCGCATGGGCTCTCGCTGGCGCACAGCCATGTGCGGTTGAACGCGGCGCAGATCCACAACGCGGTGCGCCAGCGGCTGGACCTGCGCATCGCTGCCGACGACATGGCGCAGCGTCGCGGGCTGCTTGCCGCCATCAATGCCGCCTTGGCCGAGGTGGTGGCGCAGCCGGTGGACTTCGGGGCGCTGCTGGCGGAACAGGCCAGCGCGGTGAAGCTGATGATGACGGTGGCGCAGATCACCAAGCATGTCGACGCCACGGCGCCGGTGCGCTTCCTGATCGCGGAGACCGAGAGCGGCTATACGCTGCTGGCAGCGCTGTGGCTGGCGCGGCGGCTGGGCGTGGCCGACAGCATCGAGATTTCCCCGCTGTTCGAGACCGCGGAGGCGCTGGAGCGCGGCGAGCGCGTGCTGGAGGAAGCGCTGCGCAGCCCGCACTACCGCGCCTGGCTGCGCCGGCACGGCCGGCTGTGCCTGCAGTTCGGCTACAGCGACAGTGGCCGCTACATCGGCCAGCTGGCAGCCTCCTACCTGGCTGAGCGGCTGAAGCTCAAGCTGGTCGACCTGCTGCGCCGGCACGACCTGCCCGGCGTGGAACTGGTGCTGTTCGACACCCATGGCGAGAGCGTCGGCCGCGGCGGCCATCCGGAAGGCCTGGCGGACCGGCTGGCCTACCTCTCTCCGCCGCAGGTGCGCGCCGCGCTGGCCCATGCCGGGCTGCCGCTGCGCGAGGAAACCGCCTTCCAGGGCGGCGACGGCTACCTGCTGTTCGGGACGCCGGAGCTGGCGGCGGCGACGGTGGCCGGCATCGCCGCGCATGCCTTTTCGCCGACGCTGCCGCCCGATGACCCGATCTATGCCGAAGCCGACTACGGCGCGGATTTCTTCGCCACCATCAGCCGCGAGATGCAGGCGCTGGTGGACGACCCCGGCTATGCCGCGCTGCTCGGCGCCTTCGGGCCGGGGCTGCTGGACCGGACCGGCAGCCGGCCGGCGGTGCGCCAGGCGGATGGCGGCGGCGGGCCGGTGCGGATCCGCCACCCGTCGCAGCTACGCGCCATTCCCAACAACGCCATCCTGCAGCAACTGGGCTGGATGGCGAACACGCTGCATGGCCTGGGCGCCGCCGCCGCGGCCAATCCGGAGGTCTTCGCGGATTTGCGCGTGCGTTCGCCCCGCTTCAACCGAGCGCTGGCCATGGCGGCCCGGGCGGCTGCGTGCAGTGACCTGGGCGTGCTGCGCGCGGTGGTGGACACGCTGGACCCCGGCCCCTGGTTGGACCGCGCCGGCTTCACCCAGCGCCCCGGCCGGCGGGAGGAACTGGTTGCCGTGGCCGATGCGGTCGCCGATCTCGGCCTGGATGCCGAGGTGCGGCGGATGTTCCGCCGATTGCAGGCGGATCGCCTGGCGCTGGGGGCCGCCTGGCCGGACCTGCCGGAAATGCCGGACCGCCTGGTGCTGACCCATGCGCTGCGGCTGGCCTTGATCAACCGCATCTGGCTGCTGGCGGTAGGGGTGCCGGAATTCAGCCCGCGCCACGGTGCCACGCGCGAAGCCCTGGTGCGACGGGTGCTGCAACTGGACGTGGAGCCGGCGCTGGACCTGCTGGCCGAGGTTTTCCCGGCCGCCGCCGACCCCGCCGTGGGCCTGGACTTCAGCGAGCCGGCGCCGCCACACGAAGGGCTCAGCTACGCCCGGGAACATGCCGAGCTGTTCGTGCCGATGCGACGGCTGTTCGGGTTGGTGCGGGAATGCGGCGCGGTGATCAGCCACGAGGTCGGCGCCTTCGGTTGACGAGGGCGCGCCGGCGGGGCTTGCTCCGGCCATGAGCACCGACGAGACCCCGTACCACCGCATCGGCGGCGAGGCTGGCGTGAAGCGCCTGGTGGCGCGCTTCTACCAGCTGATGGACACGCTGCCGGAGGCCGCCGCCTGCCGCGCCATCCACCCGCCCAGCCTGGCCGGCGCCGAGCAGAAGCTGTTCGAGTACCTGAGCGGCTGGCTGGGCGGGCCGCCGCTGTTCGTCAGCAAGTATGGCCATCCGCGCCTGCGCAGCCGGCACCTGCACGCACCTATCGATACGCCGGAGATCGGCGGCTGGCTGACCTGCTTCCGCCAGGCCTGGGCCGAGACCGTGACCGACGCCGAGGTTTCCGCGCATGTGCTGCCGCAGGTGGAACACCTGGCGCAGCACATGCGCAACCGCGCCTAGCGGCTGCCGCGAAGCGCGGCAAAGCGGCGGTGGCGGCGCCGATTGCCATGGATACCGCCGTTGACGCAAGGCGAGCCGCCTCCCTAGTCTCCGGCCCAGGCGTGGAGCGCAATACGGCAATGGCGGCAACGGCAGCTGAGGACAACGCGATCGAGCGGATCACCGCCGACCGCGGTCCGCACTATGAGCCTTTCGGCTGGCATCATTGGCCGGAACACCCCTGGTTGACCTACCAATTCCGCCGCGCCCTGGGCGAGACGCAGGAAGGTGGCGGCTCGGTCAGCGAATGCTTCCTGGCCGCCAGCCGGATGATCCCGGGCGACCTGGAGAGTTGGCATCGCGAATGGCTGCGCATCGCCGAGGAGAACTGGGCCCGCGGCCTGGCGGAGGAGGCGAGGGGCCATGTCCGCACGGCGATGAACTGCTTCCTGCGTGCTGCCGACTACTACCGCCAAGCCGAGTTCCACCTGGCCGAGGACGACCCCCGGCGGTTGCCGACCTTCGAGAAGATGGAGGCGTGCAGCCACAAGTTCCTGGCGCGGCTGAACCCGCCCGGCGAGGTGGTGGAAATACCTTACGAGAACGGCGTCAGCCTGTGCGGCTACTTCGTCCGCGCGCCCTTCCCCGGCGCGAAGCTGCCGGTGCTGATCTGCATGGGTGGGCTGGATTCCATCAAGGACGAGATGTGGTTCATGCAGGCGCATGGCTGCCTGCAACGCGGCATCTCCGTGCTCATGGTGGATATCCCCGGCCAGGGCGGCACCTTGCGCAGGCACAAGGTGGCGGCGCGGGCGGATACCGAAGTGCCGATCGGTCGCTGCATCGACTGGCTGGTGCAGCGGGCGGACGTGGACCCGGCGCGCATCGCGGTGTGTGGCTCCTCGCTGGGCGGCTACTATGCAGCGCGCGCTGGCTGCTACGAGAAGCGCCTGGCCGCCTGCATCAGCCATGGCGCGGTGTGGAGCGTGCCGGAACTCTGGGCCGACAAAGGTGACGAGTTCGGCCTGGCGCCGCATATCAGGTGGGTGTTCGGCGCGAAGACCATGGCGGAGGCGCATGTGGCGATGCAGCCCTTCGTGCTGGCGGGCCACCTGGACCACATGACCTGCCCCTGGCTTATCCTGCATGGCGGCCACGACGTGCTGACGGTGACGGCGGCGACCAAGGCGCATGACTATGCGAAGGCGCGCGGCGTGAAGGTGGACATGCGGATCCTGACGCCGGAGGAAACCGGCGCCGAGCATTGCCAGCACGACAACCCGACCATCGGCCAGGAGGTCATGTGCGATTGGCTGGCGGACCTGTTCGGCATCGACCAGGCGGCGCTGCTGCGCACCGGCTGGAACCCGTTGGTATGAAGCCAACCGAGCGCCTCAGCTACTCGCCCATATCGCAGCGTCCGCCGCTGAAGCTGCCGGGCGGCGCGCGCATGGCGGTTTGGGTGATCGTGAACGTCGAGGAATGGGACATCACCCAGACCATGCCGCGCACGGTGCTGACGCCGCCGGCCGGTGGCGCGCCGATGCCCGATATTCCCAACTGGGCCTGGCACGAATACGGCAACCGCGTCGGCTTCTGGCGCATGGTGGAGTTGTTCGACCGCTTCAGCCTGCCGGCGGTGCTGGCGATCAACGGCAGCGCCATCGAGGCCTACCGGCCGATTGCCGAGGCGGCGCATCAGCGCGGCTGGGAGTTCATCGGCCACGGCTTCAGCCAGCGCAACATGCAGAAGGTGGAGAACGAGCGGGAGGACATCGCCAAGACCTCCGCCGCCATCCAGGGTTTCACCGGCAAGGCGCCGCGCGGTTGGCTGGGGCCGGGACTCACGGAAACCTGGGAGACGCCGGACCTGCTAAAGGAAGCCGGCTACGACTATGTCTGCGACTGGGTGCTGGACGACCAGCCGGTGTGGCTGAAGACCACGACGCAGCCGATCCTCAACATTCCCTACACGCAGGAATGCAACGACGTGGCGATGATGCTGATCCAGCATCACAAGGCCAGCGAATACCGTGACCGCGCGCTGGACCAGTTCACCCAGCTTTACGAGGACGCGAAGGACAGCGCGCGGATCATGGCGCTGGTGCTGCACCCCTACATCATGGGTGCGCCGCATCGGCTGCGCTATTTCCGCGAGGTGATCGAGCAGATCAAGGCACGCGGCGACGTGGCGTTCATGACCGGCAGCGAGATTGCCGACTGGTACCTGGCCAACGGTCCGAAGGCACCCTGACCCGATGGGGATGAACAGCTTCCAACTGCTGAACGGGCTGACCTTCGCGGCCCTGCTGTTCGTTGTCGCCAGCGGCTTCACGCTGGTGTTCGGGCTGCTGCGCATCGTCAACCTCTCGCACGGCGCGCTGTACCTGCTGGGCGGCTATATCGGCTACAGCACGGCGACGATGACCGGCAGCTTCGTGCTGGGCATGCTGGCGGCGATGCTCGGCGTGGCGGCGGTGGGGCTGGTGCTGGACCAGGGGCTGCTGCGCTTCGTCCGCGGGCAGGAACTGCGCCAGGTGCTGCTCTCGCTCGGCGTCGCGCTGGTGCTGAACGACATGGCGCTGGTGATCTGGGGCGGCGACAGCTTCACCGTGCCGACACCGGACCTGCTGTTCGGTGCGGTACCGGTGCTGGATACCTTCTACCCGAAGTACCGGCTGTTCGTGCTCGGCATGGGGGTGCTGGTCTTCGTGCTGTTGTGGCTGCTGCTGAATCACACGCGGCTCGGCGCGCTGATCCGCGCCGGCGTGGATGACCCGGAAATGGTCGAGGCCAGTGGCGTCAACATCCGCCGCGTCTTCCTGCTGACCTTCCTGCTGGGCTGCGCGCTGGCCGGGCTCGGCGGCGTGATGGGCGGGGCCTTCCTGGCGCTGTACCCTTCGGCCGATGCGGAGATACTGGTGTTCTCGCTGGCCGTCGTCGTCATCGGCGGGCGCGGCAGCCTGGTCGGCGCCGCCATCGGCGCCGTCATGGTAGGGCTGCTGAACACCATGGGCCAGGTGTGGTTTCCCGAACTGGCCTACTTCGTCATCTTCGGGCCGATGGCGGCGCTGCTCGCCTTCCGACCGCTGGGCCTGCTGGGGCGCGCGGTATGAATCGCGCCGTGCTGTGGCTGCTGGCGCTGCTGGCCGCGGCGGCGATGCCGCTGGTGCTGAGCAGCTACCATGTCGACCTCGCCACACGCATCCTGATCTTCGCGGTGCTGGCAATGTCGATCGACGTGCTGGCCGGCTTCGTCGGGCGTACCTCGCTGTGCCACGGCGCCATCTTCGGCGTGGCGACCTACGTGGCGATCTGGGCCATGGCCAAGGCGGGGCTGTCGGCGCCGGCAGCCTTCCTCGCTGGCGTGGTTGCGGCCACGCTGGTGGCGGCGCTGTTCGGGCTGCTGGCGGTGCGGACCAGCGGCGTCTATTTCCTGCTGCTGACGGTGGCGCTGGGCATGGTGGTTTGGGGCATCTGCCTGCGCTGGACCGGCGTGACCGGGGGCGAGAACGGCCTGCGTGGGCAGGACATGCGGCCCGCCCTGCTGCTGGCGCGGGAACACTTCTACTGGTTCGTGCTCGGCGTGGCGGCCTTGGCGGCCTGGGGCATGCAGCGCTTCGTCGGCTCGCCCTT
>CAIMOR010000506.1 GCA_903843125.1 uncultured Rhodospirillales bacterium | reverse complement strand
GGCGGCGCCGGCTGGGCGGCCGGCGGCGGTGCCGCGGTGGGGCGTTGGGCCAGCGCGGGCTGCAACGGCAGGGCGATGATCGCCGCCGCCGCTAGCAGGCGGGTGCGGTTGGTCATCAGTGCGTCCTCTCGCGGAGGCGAAGTGCGGCACGGCGGCGCAGCACCCAGTACAGCGGTGCGGCCACCAGGATCAGCGCAATGAACAGCACGCCGAGCACCAGCAGTGGCTGGTTGGCCAGCCAGTATTGCGGCCACAGCCAGGGCGGCAGCTGGCCGCGGGTGAAGCTGCTGCCGATCTTGTAGCTGACCACGCGGCCGCCGGTCAGCAGGGCCATGTCGCCCTGCACCCGGGCGATCTGCTCGGGGTCGCGCAGCGCGGCGACCATCGCCTCCATGCCGGCCGGCGTCGCGCCGGTCAGCGCGATGACCGAGCGGCCGGCGCGCAACGGCGATTCGAAGCCGATCAGCGCGCCCAGGCTCTCACCCGGTGCGGCCAGCTGGGCCGAGGCCTGCTCGCGGTCGCTGTTGCCATCCGGCGCGCCGAAGACGTAGCGGATCGACTGCAGCGCGTCGGGCAGCGCCACCGAGAGCCGGTTGCCCTCGACCGAGATCGGGCTGTTGCGCAGCAGTTGCTGCAGCGCCGGCTGGCGGCCCAGCGCCCCGACCACGATCAGGTCGCGGTCCGCCACCTGGTCCACGGCGCCGGAGCGCACGATGGTCAGGCCGGTGGCCGGGTAGCCCACCACCGCGGACATCCGCCCGATCAGCCCGAGGAAGGCGGAGACCTCCACCGCGCTCGGCCGGTCCGGCAGCACCGCAGCGGCCTGCGACAGGTCGGCGAACACCGTGTACGGGAAGCCGCTGCTGGCGAAGTGCGCCAGGTTCGGCAGCGTGGTGAAGCGATGCGCGCTGCTCAGGTCGATCGTGCTGTCGGGGTCGATCGACGCCCGGATGTCGGACGGCACCGCATTGCAATCCCCGCGCGAGAGTGGGCGCATGTCAAAGCGCAGCTGCAGCTCATTCTGGCCGAACACCATCCACGGCGGCAGGCCGACGCGACCATCCGAGCGGTCGTTGCGGCCCAGCTGCCGGCCGATGAACGACCACGGCCAGGAAGGCTCGGCGCCACGCAGCGGGAAGCTGCGCAGGTACACGTCGTTCAGCGCCACGTCCAGCCGGCTGGCGGCGACATCGACCACCGGCCCGGGCGGGGCGCGGAAGCGGATATCGGCCTCGAACGGCCGGTTGCGCCAGGTATACAGGTCCGGCGCGGTGCGGAACGGCACCGCCACGGCGCCCGGCGCGTAGCCATAGGCCTGCAGCTCGGTCGGGTCGAGCAGCTCGCCGATCTTGACCGGGCGGTCGCTGCGCAGCCAGCGCGGTGCGTCATAGGCGGCGCGGGCCGGCAGGCTCGGGGTCTGCACCACCGCCAGCTCACCCGACAGCGCCTCGCGCCCCACCGCCAGCGCGGCGGCGGCGGTCGCCGCCTCGGCGCCGGAGCGGCCGCCGACCACCAGGAACAGGCCGTGCGGGTCGTTCGGGTTGGGCACCAGCGCCAGGGTCGGACCGTCGAAGCGCGGCAGGGCGATGCCCGGCACGCTGTCCACCCCGGTGGCGATGATCACCGCGTTGCCCATCTCGGGCGCCGAGGCGGTGACCGGGAAGCTGGCGCCGCGGTAGTCCGCCTGCACCGCGAACCAGGAGGCGGCCACTGCGGCGGCGCGCATCGCGTCGTTGCCGGCGCCGTCCGACAGCACGAAGGGCAGGTTCAGCGGCTCACGCAGCAGGCGCGGGTCGAAGAACGGCTCCGGCAGCCGCGCCAGGTCTCGGGTCAGCGGCAGCCGCTCCAGCGTCAGGTGGATCGTCGACTGGTCGGAGATGGTGGCCCACAGCAGCCCGCTCAGCGGGTCGTTGCACTCCACCGCGAAGCGGCCGGCGAAGCGGAAGTTCAGCCGGTTGTTGTCGGCGAAGTACACCGGGTTCACCGGGAACTCGATCGGCCCGAAGCTCGGCCGCGCCCGATCCGGCTGCACCGCGCCGATGAACTGCTCGTTCAGCGTCACCGCGATCTGGCTCAGCTCGGGAATCAGCGCCGGCGAGGTGGCGCCCTGCAGCACCAGCCGGGCGGAGGTGACCACCTCGTCGCCGCGCACGCCGAACAGCACGCCCTGCAGGTCCGAGGTACCGCGCAGCTGCATCGGCGCGCGCAGGCCGAGCTGGCGGAGCGTCTGGCTGACCCGGCGTGCCGAGGGGCCGGGCTCCTGGCCGAAGGTCGGCGCGGCCAGCACCGGCTGCGGCACCTGTTGCGGCACCGGGGCGGCGGCCGGCGGCGGCGCCGCGGCCGGGGCTTCCGGTGCCGGCTGGGC
>CAIMOR010000505.1 GCA_903843125.1 uncultured Rhodospirillales bacterium | reverse complement strand
GCCTAAACTATCGGGCAACCCCAGCGGAGGTTCAGGCGATGCGTATCGCGGTGATCGGCGGCGGCCCGGCCGGGCTCTACTTCGCCATCCTGATGCAGCGCGACCACCCGCAGGCGCGCATCACCGTGGTCGAGCGCAACCAGGCGGACGACACCTTCGGCTTCGGCGTGGTGTTCAGCGACCAGACGCTGGAGACCTTCCGTGCCGCCGACGAGCCGAGCTATCGCGCTATCACCGAAAGCTTCGCCTACTGGGACGACATCGAGATCCACCAGCGCGGCGCGGTGCATCGCGTGGGCGGCAACGGCTTCTGCGGTTGCGCGCGACCGACGCTGCTGCGGCTGCTGCAGCAGCGTGCGCTGGCGCTGGGCGTGGAGCTGCGCTTCGGCGAGAGCGTGACGCCGGCGGAGTTTCCCGATGCGGACCTTATCGTCGCCGCCGATGGCATCAACTCGCCGATCCGCGAAGCCGGGCGCGCGCATTTCAAGCCCTCGCTGGACCTGCGGCCCAACCGCTTCGCCTGGATGGGCAGCACGCGGCCGTTCGATGCGTTCACCTTCTTCTTCAAGGAAACGCCGGCCGGCATCTTCATCGCGCATTGCTACCAGTACGAACCGGGCCGCAGCACCTGGGTGATGGAGACGGACGCCGAGACCTTCGCCCGCGCGGGGCTGGGCGAGATGGATGAGGCGGCGAGCGCGCGGTTCCTGGAAGGCGTGTTCGCCGAGGAGCTGCAGGGCCATCCGCTGCTGGTCAACCGCAGCCATTGGCGGCGCTTCCCGGCCATCAAGTGCGAACGCTGGGTGCAGGGCAACCTCGTCCTCATCGGCGACGCCAAGGCCAGCGCGCATTGGAGCATCGGCAGCGGCACCAAGCTGGCGATGGAGGATGCCATTGCGCTGCACGCCGCCTTCGGCCAGGGCGGTGATGTCGCCACTTGCCTGCAGCGCTACGAGACGCAGCGCCGCGACGACGTGGAGCGCACGCAGCACGCCGCCGATGTCTCGCTGGTGTGGTTCGAGCATGTGCGGCGCTTCTGGCACATGCACCCGACGCGCTTCGCCTTCGGCCTGATGACGCGGAGCAAGGCGATCACCTGGGACAACCTGGCGCTGCGGGCGCCCGGCTTCGTCGCGGCGACGCAGCGGGCCTACGCGGCCGACGTGCAGGGCGACGCGGCGAAGCCGCCGCTGTTCCAGCCGTTCCAGCTGCGCGGGATGCGGCTGGCCAATCGCGCCGTGGTTTCGCCGATGTGCCTGTACAGCGCGACCGAGGGGCTGCCGGGCGACTTCCACCTGGTGCACTACGGCGCGCGGGCCATGGGCGGCGCCGGGCTGATCTTCACCGAGATGACCTGCGTGGCGCGGGACGCGCGCATCACGCCCGGCTGCGCCGGCATCTGGAACGATGCGCAGGAGGCGGCGTGGCGGCGGATCGTCGCGTTCGCGCATGCGCATGGCGAGACCAAGGTGGCGTTGCAGCTTGGCCATGCCGGGCGCAAGGGCGCGACCAGGCTGATGTGGGACGGCATGGACCAGCCGCTGGCCGAGGGCGCCTGGCCGGTGATCTCGGCCAGCGCGCTGCCGTACTATCCGCACAGCCAGGTGCCGCGGGCGATGACGCGGGCCGACATGGACCGCGTCCTCGCCGAGTTCGTCGCCGCTGCCGCGCGCGGATTGCGTGCCGGCTTCGACATGCTGGAGCTGCATTGCGCGCACGGCTACCTGCTGGCCAGCTTCCTCTCGCCGCTGACCAACCAGCGCACCGACGAATACGGCGGCGCGGTGGCGAACCGGCTGCGCTTTCCGCTGGAGGTCTTCGCCGCGCTGCGCGCGCTGTGGCCGGCCGACAAGCCGATGAGCGTGCGGCTTTCGGCCACCGACTGGGCCGATGGCGGCATCGACGAGGCTGACCTGATCGCCATCGCCCGTGCCTTCGCCGCGGCCGGCTGCGACCTGGTGGACGTCTCCACCGGCCAGACCGTGGCGGACAGCGCGCCGCAGTACGGCCGCATGTTCCAGGTGCCGTGGTCGGACATGCTGCGGCAGGAGGCGGGCGTGGCCACCATGTGCGTCGGCAACATCACCAGCGCCGACCAGGCGCATACCATCCTGGCCGCCGGCCGCGCCGACCTTGTCGCCCTGGCCCGGCCGCACCTGACCGATGCCGCCTTCACCTTGCGGGCGGCGGCGCAGTATGCTGTGCCGGATGTCGCCTGCCCGCCGCCCTACGCGCCGGGGCGCGATGCCCTGATGCGCAACACCGCGCGGGAGCGGGAGGAACTCATGGAGCTGAAGCGCAAGGCCCGGCCACGCGGCCACCTGGCGACATGACGCGCGTGCTCATCGCCGGCGGTGGCGTCGGCGGTCTGGTGCTGGCGATGATGCTGCATGCCCGCGGCATCGAGGCGATGGTGTTCGAGGCGGCGGCCGAGGTGAAGCAGCTCGGCGTCGGCATCAACACGCTGCCGCACGGCATCGCGGAGCTGGAGCAGCTGGGCCTGCTGCCGGAGATGGACCGCATCGCCATCCGCACGCGGGAGCTGCGCTACCTGAACCACCTGGGGCAGACCATCTGGGCGGACCCGCGCGGCACCTGGGCCGGCCACGCCATGCCGCAATTCTCGGTGCATCGCGGCCGGCTGCACGGCATGCTGTGGGACAATGCGCTGCTGCGGCTGCCGGCGGGCAGCCTGCGCGCCGGGCATCGGCTGACCGGCTTCAGCCAGAATGCGCGCGGCGTGACCGTCAGCTTCGAGAACGGCACCACCGCCAGGGGCGACGTGCTGGTGGGCGCCGATGGCATCCATTCGCGGCTGCGGGCCATGCTGCACCCGGATGATGGCGGCATCCGCTGGAACGGCATCCAGATGTGGCGCGGCGCGCTGGACTATCCGGCGTTCGAGACCGGCGACGTGATGCTGATCGCGGGCGATGAGACCGCCAAGCTGGTGTTCTACCCCATTGCGCCGGGCGAGACGCCGGGCAGGCGGCTGACCAATTGGGTGATCTACGCGCGCGGCGGCGATGCCGGCCAGCCGCCGCCGCGGCGGGAGGATTGGTCGCGCCTCGGCAAGCTGAAGGAGGTGTTGGCCTTCGCCCGCCGGCTGAAGCTGCCGCAGCTGGACGTGCAGGCGATGATCCGCGCGACCGGCGAGTTCTACGAATACCCGATGTGCGACCGCGACCCGCTGCCGTGGTGGACCCAAGGCCGCGTGACGCTGCTGGGCGATGCGGCGCACCCGATGTACCCGGTGGGCAGCAACGGCGCCTCCCAGGCCATCCTGGATGCGCGCTGCCTGGCGGACCTGCTGGCGGCGGGCAGGCCGGCCGCGGCGCTGGCGGCCTACCAGGCGGAGCGGCTGCCGAAGACCGCCGCCATCGTCGCCAGCAACCGCCAGGGCGGGCCGGAGCGGGTGGTGGACCTGGTGGCGCAGCGGGCGCCGAAGGGCTTCAAGGACCTGGCCCGGGTGGCCAGCCAGGAGGAACTGGCGGCCATCGCCGGGGGTTATGCCGCCATGGCAGGGTTCGCGATCAGGCGCACGGCGCCGCCGGAAGGCGAGGTGCTGGTTGAGGTCAGGGAGACGCCGGCGCAGGGCCGCGTCGCCTGGCTGACCATCTCCCGCGAGGCCAAGCTGAACACGCTGACGCCGGAGCTGATGCAACGCTTCATCGCCGCCGCCGAGGCGCTGGGCGAGGACAAGGCGCTGCGCGCGGTGGTGGTGACCGGGGCGGGGCCGAAGAGCTTCGTCGGCGGCGCCGATATCAACGTGATGGCCGGCCTCAAGGACGGCAAACAGGCAAAGGCCTTCATCAAGCTGGTGCATGGCTGCTGCCATGCGCTGCGCCACCTGCCGGTGCCGGTGCTGGGGCGGCTCAATGGCTATGCGCTGGGCGCCGGGCTGGAGCTGGCCGCCGCCTGCGACCTGCGGATCGGCGCCGACAGCGCCAGGTTCGGCATGCCCGAAGTGCGCGTCGGCATCCCCAGCGTGGTGGAGGCGGCGCTGCTGCCGGGCCTGATCGGCTGGGGCCGCACCCGGCGGCTGCTGCTGTTGGCGGAGACGCTGGACGCGACGACGATGGCCGAGTGGGGCTTCCTGGACCGGGTGGTGCCGGCAGCCGGGCTGGACGCCGCGGTGGACGAGTGGCTGGCGCTGATCGGCGCGGCCGGCCCGGCGGCGATCCGTACCCAGAAGGCGCTGATCCGGGAATGGGAGGACCTGCCGCTCAAGGAGGCGGTGCAGGCCGGCATTCCCGCCTTCGCCGGCAGCTGGAAGACCGATGAGCCGCGGCGGCTGCTCGGCGGCTTCGCGCGGCGGCCCAAGCCGACGTAACTTTTCACGACTCGCCGCGTTGCGACCCCAGTCGGGGCGGCCTTCGTCCCGGTTCGGCAGGGGCGCGCTTGGGCGTTGCAGTGGGCGTTGGACGGTTCGGTGGAAATCCTTGGTGGCTGGCGTGTGCTGCGCGGATGCGCGCTGCCGGGACCTTCGCCCTGCGCCCTGGCCCTGGTGGCGCTGCATCCGCGGCACGGCGTGGCGCTGGTGGACCCGCTGCCGCAGCTGACCCCGGATGCGGAGCTGCGCCTGCAGCAGCGGCTGCGCCAGGCGCGGTTCGGCGCCGTATACGGCGAAACCTGGCCGCCGGCGCTGCACCTGGCGCTGCACGACGGGGAGTTGGCCCGGCTGCCGGAGGTGCTGGCCGAGGCGTTCCGCGGCCGGCCGGCGCCGGAGATGCCCGGCGGCGATGCCTGGATGGATACCGTGGCCCGCGCGCTGATGCCGGGGCTGCCGCTGGCCAGCGCGCCATCGCCCTCGGCCGGGCGGATGCGGCCGAAGGCCAGGCCGGGGCGGCGCTGGGCGCGGCCGTTCGGGCTGCGCTGGCGGTGGACCCTGCCGCTGGCCGTGCTGCTGCTG
>CAIMOR010000504.1 GCA_903843125.1 uncultured Rhodospirillales bacterium | reverse complement strand
GTCGCGCTGTTCGCGGTGGGGGAGACGCTGTTCCTGGCCTGGCGCCACCACGACGACAAGGCGGTGGTGCGGCCGGTGGGCAGCATCATGATGAGCCGCGAGGATTGGAAGCGCAGTTGGAAGCCCTGGCTGCGCGGCTCGCTGCTCGGCTTTCCGTTCGGGGTGATGCCGGCCGGCGGCACCGAGATGCCGACGATGCTGAGCTACTACGCCGAGCGCAAGCTGGTGGCGCCGGAGCACGCGCACGAGTTCGGCACCACCGGGGCCATTGAGGGCGTGGCCGGGCCGGAGGCGGCGAACAACGCGGCGGCCGCCGGCATTCTGGTGCCGATGCTGACCCTGGGGCTGCCGACCAGCGCGACCGCGGCGATCATGCTCAGCGCGTTCCAGAGCTACGGGATCAACCCTGGGCCGATGCTGTTCACCCAGCAGGCCGACCTGGTGTGGACGCTGATCGCCAGCCTCTACGTCGCCAACATCATGCTGGTGGTGCTGAACCTGCCGCTGGTGGGGCTGTGGGCGCGCATCCTGAAGATTCCGCAGCCGCAGTTGTATGCGGGGATCCTGGTATTCGCGACCATCGGCACCTACGGGATATCCAACAGCATCGTCGACCTGGTGCTGCTGTACGGGATCGGCGTGGTGGCGATGTTCATGCGGCGCTTCGACTTTCCGACCGCGCCGGTGGTGATCGGCATGATCCTGGGGCCGATGGCGGAACAGGCGATGCGCCAGGCGCTGACGATCAGCCAGGGGGATTGGACCGCCTTCGTGACCCGGCCAGGGAGCGCGGTGCTGCTGGGGCTGGCGGTGCTGGCGCTGGTGGGGCCGCGGGTTTGGCGGGCGGTGCGCGCGACCCGGGTGTGACGGCCAGGGGCGCCGCCCCTGGACCCCGGCAAGGGCCGGGAGGCCCTCGCAACCCGAGTTTAGCGAAAATTATTGCCATATAGGCTAAGCACCTTTAGCTTTGCCCTATGAAGCTTGCGGAATGGCTGGCGACCTCCGACATCACCCCGGCACAACTCGCGGGCGCATGCGGAGTGCACGCCATCACGGTGTACAAGTGGCGCGCCGGGACCAACTTCCCCCGACCAGCGCAACTGGAAGCCATCGCCAAGGCCACCGGCGGCGCTGTCACCGCCGAAGATTTCCTGCCCGAAACGTCGCGCCCACCGAAGCCCCCCGGCCTGGCCGAAGCCCAGACCCCCTTCGTCAGCGAAGCCCGCGCCCTCGGCCTCGACCCCGACGCCATCGCCACCGCCGCGCTGAAGAAGGCCATCGGCAATGAGAAGGCACGCCGCTGGGCGGAGGAGAACCGCGAGGCGATAGCGGCGTGGAACCGCTACTTCGAGGAGAACGACACGCCGCTGGCCGCGTACCGCACGTTCTGATGCCACGCTTCGATATCTATCCAGGACGCGGCCGCACGGCCTTCCTGCTGGATGTGCAGTCCGATCACCTGGAGGCGCTGCCGACTCGCACCGTGGTGCCGCTGGAACCGGGCGACAAAAGCGCGCTGCCTGGCTTCCGCGACCTGACGCCGCAACTGGATGTCGCCGGCACCCCAATGGTGATGCTGACGCCGCTGATCGCCGCAGTTCCCCGCCGCCTGCTCGGCAAGCCCATCGGCAACCTGCTGGTACAGGCCGACGAGATCACCCGCGCGCTGGACATCCTGCTGACCGGCTTCTGAGCATTGCTCCGCCGCGCGCTTCCAGCGAACCCTATTCCGCGCGCTTCCAGCGGAACCCTATTCCGCGCGCTTCCAGCGGAACCCTATTCCGCGCGCTTCCAGCGGAACCCTATTCCGCGCGCTTCCAGCGGAACCCTATTCCGCGCGCTTCCAGCGGAACCCTAT
>CAIMOR010000503.1 GCA_903843125.1 uncultured Rhodospirillales bacterium | reverse complement strand
TTCCTCCACCACGCTCATCGCCGCCCGGCCCACGGCCGTCATCGCCATGCCGCCGAACAGGTAGGGCAGCAGGCCGCCGAACAGCAGGCCAACCACCACGTACGGGTTCGCCAGGCTGAAGTCCGGCGGCGCCATGCCGGCGAAGTAGGTGAACTCCGTCGCATGCGCGGCGAAGTACGTCAGGTCCTGGGTATAGGCGGCGAACAGCACCAGCGCGCCGAGGCCGGCCGAGCCGATGGCGTAGCCCTTGGTGACGGCCTTGGTGGTGTTGCCCACCGCGTCCAGCGCATCGGTCGTGCGCCGGATTTCCTTGGGCAGGCCGGCCATCTCGGCGATGCCGCCGGCGTTGTCGGTTACCGGACCGAAGGCGTCCAGCGCCACCACCACGCCGGCCAGCGCCAGCATGGTGGTGGTGGCGATGGCGATGCCGTAGAGGCCGGCCAGGTTGTACGTGCACAGCACGCCGCCGATGATGATCAGCGCCGGGATCGCGGTGCTTTCCATGCTCACGGCCAGGCCGCGGATCACGTTGGTGCCGTGCCCGGTGACGGAGCTTTCGGCGATGGACTGCACCGGGCGGAAGCCGGTGCCGGTGTAGTATTCCGTCACCCAGACGATCAGCCCGGTCACGGCCAGGCCGACGCAGCCGCAGAAGAACAGGTCGAGCGGCGTGAAGCTGGTGCCGGCCGCGGTCAGCACCACGTCCAGGTCGCCG
Organism: uncultured Rhodospirillales bacterium; assembly: GCA_903843125.1. Classification (GTDB taxonomy): domain Bacteria; phylum Pseudomonadota; class Alphaproteobacteria; order Acetobacterales; family Acetobacteraceae; genus CAIMOR01. The sequence continues at coordinate 1,493 of CAIMOR010000503.1, read as the reverse complement.
AAGACATACTGCGTCAGCGGCAGCAGCACGATCAGGCTGAGGATCGCCGCGGCGACCAGGCCCTTGTACAGCGCGCCCATGATGTTCTGGCTGGCGCCGAGCTTGACGAAGTAGGTGCCGATGATGCTGGTGACGACGCAGACCGCGCCGATCCACAGCGGGAACAGCATCGCCTGCTCGCGGATGGCGGCGTCGGTGAAGCTGATGCTGGCCAGCACCATCGTGGCCACCATGGTCACGGCATAGGTCTCGAACAGGTCGGCCGCCATGCCGGCGCAGTCGCCGACGTTGTCGCCCACGTTGTCGGCGATGGTGGCGGGGTTGCGGGGGTCATCCTCGGGAATGCCGGCCTCGACCTTGCCGACCATGTCGCCGCCCACATCGGCGCCCTTGGTGAAGATGCCGCCGCCGAGGCGGGCGAAGATCGAGATCAGCGAGGCGCCGAAGCCCAGCGCCACCAGGCTGTCGATGACGGTGCGGTCGCTGATGGCGTAGCCGAGGCCCACCGTCAGCAGCGTGAAGTAGATGGCCACGCCGAGCAGCGCCAGGCCGGCGACGAGCATGCCGGTGATGGCGCCCGACTTGAACGCCACGTCCAGGCCGGCGGCCAGGCTCTTCGTGCTGGCCTGCGCGGTGCGGACGTTGGCGCGGACGCTGACGTTCATGCCGATGAAACCGGCCAGGCCGGACAGAACGGCGCCGATGGCGAAGCCGACCGCCACCAGCAGCCCAAGCCGCCAGGCGACCAGCAGGAACAGCACCGCACCGACCGCGCCGATGGTGGTGTACTGGCGCTTCAGATAGGCCTGGGCGCCTTCCTGGATGGCCTTGGCGATCTCCTGCATGCGGGCGCTGCCCGCATCCATGCCCATCACCTGGCCCGCGGTGACGGCGCCGTAGGCGATCGAGAGCGCCCCCAGCACGATCACGATCAACATTGCTTCGGTCATTTCGACCCTTACCCCCCGTTTATGGACGGCGCCGACTTGTTAAAGCCACACCACCCCTGCGGGCGGCGCACCCCCTGCGCGACGCAAACGCGGTCAGGCTAGGCGGGCCAAGGCAGGGGCGCAACGGTGGAACGTCAAGGCCCCGGTGCGCGGCGGGAAGCCGCAACGGGCTTGCCTGGCACCGGCCGGGCCGCCACCATGGCGGTACAAGGTGAACGGGGGAATCCGATGTTGCGGCGAGACCTGCTGGGCGGGGTGGCGACGATTGTTCCGGGCGCGGCGCTGGCCCAGGCCACGGCGCCGGCCGCGGCGGACGGCATCGTCGTCAAGCGCGTGTTCGAGATGGCCAGCTACACCACGCGCGGCGGCGCCACGATCCCGAACCTGCGGGTCGGCTACCAGACCATGGGGGCGCTGAACCCGGCGGGTACCAACGCCGTGCTGGTCTGCCACTTCTTCAGCGGCGACAGCCACGCCTTCGGCCGGTATGAGGCCGGCGGCCCGGCCGGCTACTGGGACGCCATCATCGGCCCGGGCAAGGCG
>CAIMOR010000502.1 GCA_903843125.1 uncultured Rhodospirillales bacterium | reverse complement strand
GTTCGGCGGCCAGGGCGCGCTGTTCGGCGGCGCTGCGCTGGGCCGGGGTGGCGCCGGCGGGGAAGCGGCGGGTCAGGGCGCGTTCATACTGCTCGGTGTCGGTCTGCAGGCCGGGCAGGTCGAAGGCGTGGGCCGGCGGGGTGGCCTGCAGCAGGGCGGCCAACAGGGCGAACAGCGGCAACAGCAGGCGCATGGCGAAACCCCCCGGTATGGCTGGCCGTGCCGGGCGGTGGCCCAGGGCAGCGACGCCGAGCGCCAGCTTGGCACGAAATGACCGGCGACAGGAACGGGCGGTTGCGGCCCGCCGGGCGTTGCGGCTTGGCATGGGCGTTGCTTCATTGGGTCGGGTGCCACCTGAACCGGACGGCAGGAGGGGGGTGACTGGCGCGGCTTCGCGCAGTTGCCGCTTTTCTGGCTTGCGGTTTCGTGGAATGAGATGGCGGTTCCGCGGTCCCCGGGGGCTGGGGTAACCGACGGTAACGGCAGGTCGCCCGCTGGCGAAAGCTGACGCATGCTGCGCAGGTCTGGGGATTTGAGGCGAATGACGCGAGCCAAGTTGTTCACGATCGGCCTGACCATGGCCCTGCTGGGTGCGCCGCTGGCCGGGGCGCGGGCGCAGGGCAGGGGCATTCCCGTCACGACCGACCCGGCGACGGTCGGCCAGGTGCCGGTGGAGGTGCTGGCCAACGGCACCGTTGCCTCCGAAAGCGTCATCACCATCCGCACCCGGGTGGACGGGCAGATCGAGCGGGTGCTGGTGCAGGAAGGCCAGATGGTGCACCGCGGCCAGCCGATGATCGTGCTGGACAGCCGGCTGAACCGGGCGCTGCTGGCGCAGCTGGAGGCGCAGCGCACCCGTGACCAGGCGCAGGCCGCGCGGGCCGAGGCCGACCAGGTGCGCTACCGCAGCCTGCGCGGCGAGAGCTTCGCCAGCCAGCAGCGCTTTGAGCAGGCCCAGGCCGATGCGGCGGCCGCCCAGGCCACGGTGAAGGCCGACGAGGCGCTGATCGAACAGACCCGGCTGGCGGTGGAGTTCGCCACCATCAACGCCGAGATCGACGGCATGCTGGGCGCCATTCCGCTGCGCGCCGGCAACTTCGTGCGCCAGGCCGAGAACACCGCCATTACCACGCTGACGCAGGTGGACCCGATTCTGGTGCAGTTCAGCGTGCCGGAGCGCTGGCTGCCCGACATCAAGGCGGCCATGGGCGGCGATGGCATCCGGGTGCAGGCCAAGGCCGATGGCGATGCCGGCGAGCCGGCCGTGGGCAACGTGGTGTTCGTGGACAGCGCGGTCGACACCACGACCGGCACGATCAACCTGAAGGCGCGGTTTGCCAACGCCGACCGCCGGCTGTGGCCCGGCCAGTACGTGCAGGTGACGATGGTGCCGCGCACCGAGGACAACGCCATCACCGTGGCCGGCGGTGCGGTGCAGATCGGCCAGACCGGGCGCTACCTGTTCGTGGTGGGGCCGGACGGCACGGCGCAGAAGCGCGATGTCGAATTCGTTCGGGCGCTGGGCACCCGCGCCGTGGTGCGCGGCCACCTGGCCAATGGCGAGCGGGTGGTGGTGGACGGCGCACAGCGCGTGCAGCAGGGCGCGCGGGTGGATGACCGGGCCAACCAGCCGCCACAGCAGGTTTCCGGGGCGGCGGCACCGGCGGCGCCGGTGGTGGCCGAGGCGGCACCGGCCGCAGCGCCGCCGGCAGCGGCCGCGGAGCCAAGCCTGGTGGAGCGCGCCCGCCACCTGCTGGCGGCCGCCTTCGACATGGTGAGCCGCAAGGTCAGCGAGGCCGGCAGCTACCTGGTGCGGCTGGTGCGGGGCAGCGGCGCCACGGCGGATGCGATGGCAACGGCGATCAGGGCGGGGCGGCCGGCATGAACATTTCCGAACTCTGCATCCGCCGCCCGGTGATGACCGGGCTGCTTTCGGTGGCCTGCATCGTCGCCGGCATCATGGCCTACATGAAGCTGCCGGTGGCGGCCGTGCCGCGGGTGGATTTCCCGGTCATCACCATCTTCGCCAACTTCCCCGGCGCCAGCCCGGAGACCATGGCCACCTCGGTGGCGCTGCCGATCGAGCGCGAGTTGTCCTCCATCGCCGGCGTGGACACGATGTCGTCCATCAACGGCCAGGACACCTCGCAGATCACCGTGCAGTTCGTGCTGAGCAAGAACATCGACGGTGCGGCGCAGGACGTGCAGGCGGCGCTGACCCGGGCGCAGCGGCGGCTGCCGGTGGACATGCTGATTCCGCCGAGCTACCGCAAGGTGAACCCGGCCGACGCCCCGGTGGTGCTGCTGACGCTTTCGGGCGGTGACGCGCCGCTGTTCCGGCTGAACGACATCGCCAGCACCATCGTCTCCCCTGCGCTGTCGCGGGTGCCCGGCGTGGCCCAGGTGCAGGTCTTCGGCGAGCAGGTCTATGCGCCGCGCATCATGCTGGACCCGGACCGGATCGCCGCGATGGGGCTGGCCTTCGACTCGCTGGGCGCCGCGATCTCGGCGGCCAACTCGGCGACGCCGGTCGGCCTGCTGATGGGCCAGCGCCAGCAGTTGACGCTGCGCTCCAACGACCAGCC